>NZ_CAJCKS010000003.1:0-85374 GCF_903970985.1 Pantoea sp. ME81
GTACATGTCACTCCCCGCGATCCCTTACTTAAGCGACCTTCTCTCCCTAATATACGCACTTCCGCTCTCTCCAATGCCCCAAACCCCACGACCTACTCTCTTCCCCCACGCGCCGCACCGCCGGTCCGATCCAGCCGACCATGCCATACACGCCTGTTGCGATGAACGGCAACAACCCCGCCACCACGGAAGCGCCGTTGTAGCCCAATGAGATACCCGAGGAGCGGACGTTAGCCGGAAACTGTTCGGAGAACCAACTCGACTCTACGGCAAATATCGGGTCATGGCTAAAGAGCAGAGACATAGCGACAGCGACAATCACCATCATCACTGCACCGGTGTTGATCAGCATAAACATAGGAATGCCAAACAGAATGGTGAAGATGGCGCCAATCAGGAATATTGGGCGACGTCCCACCTTATCACTTAGCGCGCCATACAGCAGATGGCTGCCGAGCCCCAGCGCTGAACCAATCAACGTGCCCCATAACACATGGCGCGTATCTGTGATTTCCGCCAGCACCACATAGGACAACATAAAACTGGTCGTGATGTAGTAGCCACCCGTCTCTGCCAGGCGTAGCCCCATAATTTTGACGATGGTGCGCCAGTCGCGACGAATCACTTCCAGCGCGGGCTGTTGCACAATCTGCTTATCTGCTTTGGCTTTCTCGAATTCAGGCGATTCCGCGACCTGCATTCGAATAAAGATGCCGATGGCCACCATCACAAACGAGATCAGGAACGGCATGCGCCACACCCAATCACCTTCAAACAGTGCCGCAGAGAGCAGGAAAGAACCATTCGCCAGCAGCAGGCCGAGCGGTATCCCGAGTTGCGGTACTGCACCATAGAAACCGCGCTTTTTCACGGGCGCATGCTCAAATGCCATTAACACCGCGCCGCCCCACTCTGCGCCGAATCCGATCCCCTGGATCATGCGTAATAAGATCAACAAGATCGGTGCCAGCACGCCAGCCTGCTCATAGGTTGGCAACGCACCGATCAATACGGTGGCACCGCCCATGGCCAGTAATGACCAGAACAGCACGGTTTTTCGGCCATAGCGATCGCCGAAATGACCGGCGAGGTAGCCGCCAAACGGACGCATCAGGAAGCCGACCGCCAGGGTGGCGAATGCCGCCAGAATGCCGACGATAGGCTCTTGCGTGTGGAAAAAGATTTTGCCGAACCAGGCTGCAGCGGCGGTGCCATAGATAAAGAAATCATAGCTCTCCACCGCTGAGCCAATCATTGAGGCGAAAGAGACTTTCGCCGCATTGTCGCGGGTGTTTGCAGGTACAGAAGTCGTGTTCATGTGTTACCCCGGTATTATCGTATTTTTCGGGCAGCAGTGATGGAGCGGTTAATTTGCAGGTTTGCTCCAGGTCTCGATCACTCTGCTGTCATCACGTTGCCCCAATCCGGCTTCTGCTGCCGCCAGATAACGAGCATGAGCGACCTGTAACAGCGGAACCTCAGCGTGGCAGGCGGTCGCCGCCTCTGCCACTAACCCGCTATCTTTGACAAAGATGTTGATGGCGCTGGAGAGCGAGACATCGGTCCCCTCCAGCATGCGCGGACCACGATCTGACAACATCCACGATCCCGCCGCGCCGCGCTCGACCAGTTTCAATACCTGAGCGGGTGCTAGCCCCAGCGACTGTGCCAGACTTAGCGCCTCCGCGGCTGCCACAATATGCACCGAGCAAAGGTGCTGATTGATCACCTTGATCCCCTGCCCCTCGCCAACCTCGTCACCCACGATCGACACCGATCCCATGGTTTTGAGTACCGGCTCAACAAAGGCAATGGCGGCAGGTGCGCCGGAGGCAAAAATCACTAACTCACCGGTGCTGGCGCGGGCGGTTCCGCCCGTGACCGGTGCATCCACGACCTGCGCACCGGCAGCAATCAGTGAAGAAGCCGCCTCACGTACCGCCTGCGGCCCGACAGTGGACATGATGACCCAGTGCTGACCAGTCACCTGCGGCAGCGCTTCCGCCACCAGCGCCTGCAGCTGTTGTGGCGTGGCGACCATCACCACCACTACATCCGCTTCAGGTGCTTCTGCAATGCGGCTAACCGCTTCAATCCCCTGCGCCTGAGCACGCTGGCGCGACGCTTCAAACACATCCACTCCGATTACCGCATGCCCTGCACGCTGAATCTGGCAAGCCATAGGAACACCAATTGCCCCGGTGCCGACAAATATCACCTTCATGCTGTTCTCCTTTCGCGCCGTTATGCCAGCCAGACGCGAATCGCGCTGACCATCGCTTCTGTGGAAATGCCGTAGCGGTCGTGCAAAGTGGGCAACGCGCCCGCATCCAGGAACTGATCGGGCAAGCCGATTTGACGAAACACGGGCATGACCTGCGCATGCATTAACGTGGTCGCCACCGCCTCACCTAAACCGCCGACCAGGCTATGGTTCTCAACCACCACCACTAAACGCCCGTCACGGCGGCACTGGGTGATAATGGTTTCAGTGTCCAGAGGCTTGATGGTCGGTACGTGCAATACCGCAACATCGACGTTATCGGCTGCCAGCGCTTTTGCTGTCTCCAGTGCTCGCATTGTCATAATCCCACTGGAAATCAGCAGCACATCACGGCCATCGCGCAGCAATTTGGCTTTGCCCAGTTCGAATTGATAATCGTATTCGTTCAGCACCAGCGGCACCTTACCGCGCAACAGACGCATATAAACCGGCCCCTGATGATCGGCTATTGCGGCAACGGCTTGTTCCGTGTCCAGCGCATCACAAGGATCCACAATGGTCATGCCCGGAATACCCCGCATCAGCGCGATATCTTCAGTGGCCTGATGGCTTGGGCCGTAGCCGGTGGTTAACCCCGGCAGCGCAGCACAGATTTTCACATTCAGCTGCTCTTCCGCGATCACCTGATGGATAAAGTCGTAGGCACGACGCGTGGCAAACACCGCATAGGTGGTCGCAAATGGCGTCATGCCCTCCTTCGCCATGCCACCGGCTGCGCCCATCAATAGCTGCTCTGCCATGCCCATCTGGAAATGACGTTCTGGATAGGCCTGGGCGAAGATATGCAAATCGGTGTATTTTGACAGGTCGGCAGTCAACCCAACGATCGACGGCCGGGTCGCTGCGGCTTTGACCAGCGCATGACCAAAGGGCGCAGCAACCGTGGCTTGTCCTTCTGCGGCAATTGAGGCAATCATCGCCGACGTTGTCAGGCGTGGCTTTTTCTCTGTGGTGATGCTGCTCATTGCGTGGCCTCCTGAGCCTGATCGAGGATGGTGATGGCCTGTTGCCACTCGTCAGCATCCACACGAATAAAATGATTCTTTTCACGCGCTTCCAGGAATGGCACGCCTTTACCCATTAGCGTGTCCAGCAGAATGACGCGCGGCTTGGGTTCGCTTAATGCGCGTGCCCGATCAAATGCCTGCTTCACAGCAGCAATGTCATTGCCATCCACACGCTGTACATGCCAGCCAAATGCCTGCCACTTATCTGCCAGCGGTTCAAATCCCATAACCTTGCCAGAGGGGCCATCTGCCTGCTGCTGGTTGATATCCACCATGACGATCAAATTACTCAGTTGATGATGTGCCGCCCCCATCGCAGCTTCCCAGGTTGCCCCTTCATCCAGTTCGCCATCAGACATCGAGTTGTAAACAAAAGCCGGATTTCCTTTATGACGCAATGCCAATGCCATACCGACACCAATCGTCAGCCCCTGTCCGAGCGATCCGCCTGAAATTTCCATGCCTGGCGTGTAGGTCGCCATGCCAGACATTGGTAAGCGACTATCATCAGATCCATACGTTTCCAGCTCCTCCACAGGAATCACGCCCGCTTCAATCAACGCCGCATAAAGTGCAATCGCATAGTGGCCGTGGGAAAGCAGAAAACGATCGCGGCCTTCCCATTCGGGTTCTTCCGCGCGGTAATTCATCGCATGGCACCATGCCACGGCCAGCATATCAGCCAGTCCCAGAGCCTGGCCGATATAGCCTTGCCCCTGTACTTCGCCCATTTGCAACGCGTAGCGACGAATACGATAAGCGTGCTGTGACAGCCGCTGTGTAAGGCTCAATTCCGGTTCTGCAAGAGTCGTCATATCTGTTCCTGAAAGAAGAGAAAATCAGCAGAGTTGGCAAGCAGAAGAGCGATCTGTCATGGTGAAAGCTGCAGCGGATTCACGTGCCATTTTCACCTGCTTGCCGTTTAGCAGCAGATTACTCAGCCTTGGCGCCTGCCGACAAAAGCAAAAAATGCATCAACTGTTGAATGGGATTCACAAATGACATTATTAAAAAAAGCCCCACTTTCGCTGTTGCGCGCGTTTGAAGCCGCAGGCCGCACAGGGGCATTTACCGCCGCAGCGCAAGAGTTGGATTTGTCGCCTAGCGCCATTAGTCATGCGATTCGTAAGCTGGAGGAGACGCTCGACACGCGCCTGTTTCAGCGCAGTACGCGCGAAATCATGCTAACCAAAGAAGGGGCAATCTTGCTGGAACATATCCAGCGGGGATTTGATGAGATGCAGCGTGGACTTTCGCTCGTCACTGCTGATGAATCGCGGCCACTGCGTCTGCACACCGCGCCAAGCTTTGCCCATCAGTGGCTATTACCCCGCCTGGGAAGCTTTATTGCCGCACACCCACATATTGATCTGCGTCTTTCAGCCAGCACCGAATATGCGCGCTTTGAGCAGGATGACTATGATTTAGATATTGTTTATGGCGAGCCGCGTCCTTCGCCTTACGAGAAAATCCCGCTGGCCGTGGAGGAATTAACACCGCTTTGCTCACCAGAGATTGCCGCACGCATCCGCTGCCCAGAGGACCTCTATCACCAATCGTTGATTCAGTGCGATGTGCAACTCTACCAATGGAAGGGCTGGTTTGAAGCCAATCACCTGACGCCTCCGCGCCATTATGGTTTGCGCTTTGACCGCAGTTTTATGGCGATTGCCGCTGCCGTTGATGGTCTGGGAGTGGTGCTGGAATCCAAATTATTAGCAGAACGAGAGCTTGCCAGTGGGCGCTTAGTTTGTCCGCTGATTGAGACCACCCAGGAGATTCACTATATCGGCCATTACCTGGTGTTCCCACGGCATCAGCATCGCCACTTTGCGTTAGATAGCTTTAAAGATTGGCTACTTTCCCAGTTGAATCTGGCACAGCTTCGCTGATTGATAACGATCACAAATTCTGCGCCCAGGAATGAAACAGGCCGCCAATGGCGACCTGTTTTTGTGAGCATGTTCACGCCATTTCAGGGTGAATGTTAGCGTGATGTGAAATGACGCAATCAGAAGTTAAATCCGAGCTGCAGCATGCCGCCCCAGGTATTATCGTCACCCACTGAACCAGCAAGATCCAGATGCACCGTGTTGTTAAACGGTGAAACGCCCAGACCTGCGGTAAACACATTGGTATCGTTTGATTTCATATCCGCACGATAACCCGCGCGCAGTGCTAACCAATCCAGCACGCGATACTCGGCACCCACTCCCGCATATTGGCTGCTTTCTTCCGATTTGAAACGCTTGGTTTGCGTCAAATCAACATCGCCTGCCAGGGTGAACGCGCCGTAGTTCCAGGCCAGACCTGACGTGACCAGCGGACGGATTTGATAGGTATCGCGGTAGCCTTCCACTGTTTTGGTGTCGATGTCGCGTGAGATCAGGTTCTGCCCTGTCACACCTAACGTCCAATGCTCACCAAAGTCGGTCGCGATGCCTGCATCAATGTTGAAACCGGTGTCGGAACTGCGGTATTGGCTGTTGTTGATATTACTTTTATCAAAGTTATAAATACTGGCGGTGTAGTTATACAGCCAGGTTTTTTGCAGCTTTGGTGTCACGCCCACAGAAACCGGATGGCCAGCGACATCAAATTCATGTGCAACGGAGACGCCATAATCGGTGACTAACGCCGCAAGGCCATTGCCGCTCGAACGCAGGTTATCCTGATCGCCCGGCCTTGGCGTGATGCTCCCATCCGCCACACCACGCAGATAGGTGATGTCGCTATCAACCACATTGGCGCGCACATGTGCTGTACCGTAGGCTTTAGTAATAAAGGCAAAGGGCAGCGTATCGTTTGGAACAGTGACGGCAAAAGCGACTCCCGCAGTACCGTTCGCTTTATTTCCTTTTAAATCTTGAAGCTGATTGGCCATATCGCCTGCCGCAGCCTTAAGCTCCGGGTAACCTCTGAGATAATCAGCAAAGTCGAAATCATCAATCAGTTGCTTATAGCGATCGACACTGTCGGTAATGTCATCAACTTTGTTAATTAATTTGTCTTTGTCGGTAACCTGCACACCGGCTGAAGGGAATATGACGCTGACGTTATCTTCAGGTTTGGCTTTGGTCATCAATGCCGGGTTAGCCAGCACCGCTGAACTCCAGGTTGACGAAGCGACGCCGGTGCCACCCATGGCATCGTTACGCGCGTCATACCATGTACCTGCTGCCAGAGCTGAAGAAGAAAGAAATACTGCATTCAAACCAACAAGATAAGCTACTTTTTTGTGCCTGAATAATGTCTTCACCATGAGCCTGCCATCACCTTTGAAATGTCGCTGAATAACTCAGAAACGAAACAGTTTAGTTAGCCGCTATTCTGAACCCTGGCTAACGCATCATTGCTGTGAATTAAAAGGAAATAGCACTGCTGTTCGCAGAATTGGATACAACCACACCATTCTGCTGTTTAGTTATGCAGAAAAATGAACAAAGCCTAAATTGATGCCAGATATTACTTAAGACCTTTTGAACCTTAGACGCTAACCCGGTGAGTTGCAAAGCAAAAATAGTGTGATAATTACGCTATATGACTGATCTCATAGAGGGTCTGAAATGAGCTGTTTTATCAGCACAACAGGAAGGTTAAGTTAATTTATTGATTAGCGGGATTTTTCCTGGTCTTTAACCGGGTAAAAAGCAATCACAGCAGGGTAAAAGTTTGTGTGATAAAATAACATCGCCTGCAACCTGGAGAACACTTATGTCAAACCTCACGCCCGCACAACTGCTTACTCAGGCAGAATCCCTTTGCCTTGACCGCGGCGTGCGCCTTACCACTCAACGCGCTGAAGTGTTGCGTTTAATGGCTGAGCAGAATGGTTCGATCAGTGCTTACGATCTGCTGGATCAACTTCGCATCAGCGAGCCGCAGGCTAAACCTCCGACCATTTACCGCGCGTTGGATTTTCTGCTGGAGCAGGGTTTTATTCATCGTGTTGAATCAAATAACAGCTATGTGGTTTGCCACCATTTCGATGAGCCTGCGCATACTTCGGTGATGCTGGTGTGTGATGGTTGTGCGGCAGTCAGTGAAAAACACGCACACGGCGTAGAAAAGATTATTTCGGGACTGGCCGATCAGGCCGGATTCTCACTGCGCCACACGGTTATTGAAGCCCATGGTTTGTGCGAGAACTGCGCAGAAGTCGCAGCATGCAATCATCACGATAGCTGCGATCACGATCATGAGATTGATACGAAAAAGAGAGTGAGAAAAGGGTGAGTGGCACTTCCTTGTGCCTTGCCGACGGGTGATCGGCGGGGTAGGAGCATCTTCCTTAATTCCGGTTACCAGCGGTAATCTTTATTGTGACTTTCCCAGTCTTTCACTTCGCTTTCGGCCTGGTCTTTCGCGTAGCCGTAGCGTTCCTGAATTTTACCGACAAGCTGATCGCGCTTACCTTCGATGACCGTCATATCGTCATCCGTCAGCTTGCCCCACTTCTCTTTCATTTTCCCTTTAAACTGCTTCCAGTTACCGCTCGCTTCGTCTTTGTTCATCATAATCCTCCACATCATCCTGAGTGAGATGCGATGATCTCCTGATAAATCAGGTAATCACCCACACAACGCGCTACTCAATTGCGCCGTTTGAGATAATTATAGTAGCCAGATAGGATTACGCAAAAAATACAGAATAATCTGTAGGTTACGCTTCGCTTATTCAAACAGTGAACCAGCTGTCGTGTCGCCAGTGGCGTCGCCACATCCACCAGAGCGTCAAGCCACGCAAGGCAAGAAACACCGTCACCGCCAGCCATAAGCCGTGATTACCGAGCCACGGGAGTGTCAGTAAGGCAAGCCCATAACCCACTGCCGCCATCACCATGCTGTTGCGCATTTCGCGCCCGCGCGTGGCGCCGATAAACATACCGTCCAGCAGATAACACCAGACACCGATCAGCGGCAGAATCACCTGCCAGCCAAGATAGCGATCGGCCATCTCTCGCAGTGGCTCAAGCGAGGTGAGCAACGCCACAATTTGGGGGCCGGTTATCGCATAGATGGCTGCGAACGCCAGGGCAACGATACCAGCCTGACGGCAGGCAGCATGCCAAATCAGTAATAAGCGACTGCGATCTCGCGCCCCCACCGCTTCACCGGAGCAGGCCTCCACGGCATAGGCAAAACCATCCAGCGCATAGGCCGTAAACGTCAGGAACATCAGCAGTACGGCATTCACCGCAACAACATCTGGCCCTAAACGCGCGCCCAGCAAGGTGAGTGACGCGAAACAGATTTGCACCATCAGCGAACGCAGCATGATGTCGCGGTTGAGCCGGAACAGGCGTGCCGCATCACCACGCCAGCTCTGTTTTAGCAGATTGAAAGAAATGCCGCGCAACTTAAGCACACGTACCACCATCCATAACCCCACACCCAGCGTGACGTACTCTGCCACCGCCGTTGCCGCCGCCGCACCTGCAACGCCCCAGTGAAGCTTCAGCACAAACAGGAGATCGAGCAGGATATTCACCAGGTTACCGACAATGAGCAGCACCATCGGCGCTCGCGCATATTGCACGCCAAGCAACCAGCCCAAAATCACCAGATTGGCTAAGGTCGCCGGTGCGCTAAGCCAGCGAATGTTGATAAAAATTTGTGCCTGGTATTGCACTTCCATGCTGCCGCCCATTAATGAGGCGGCGATCAAACTGAAGGGCGCGCGCAGTAATAAAAACAGCACGCCCGCCACCAGAGCGATCAGCAGAGGTTGCGTCAACGCCCGCGCTAAGGCGGTTTTATCGTTCGCGCCAAACGCCTGCGCAGTCAAACCCGTGGTGCTCATGCGCAGGAACAACAGCAACATAAAGATGAAACTGGTCGCCGTTGCACCTACCGCCACGCCACCGAGGTAAATGGGGCTATCGAGATGGCCTATCACTGCCGTATCGACGACACCGAGCAGCGGAACGGTAATATTGGAGAGAATCATCGGCAGCGCCAGCCGCCACAATGCTTTATCTGAAGAGGAAAACAGCCGCATTCGCCCGTTCCATTGTTGCGCTGGTCAATAGGACCATTAACCGACAATCAGCCTGAGGAGGAAAATCAATGTATCAGACTGCGGTCAGCACAGCGACCAACCGCAGCGGGGGAATTCAATGAGAGATTAAAGCCATTCGCCGTTACGTACGATGCCCACAGCCAAACCTTCAACGGTCAGAGCCTGCTCACGGGTATCGACCACAATCGGCTGGAATTCGGTGTTTTCTGGCAGCAAATGCACAATGGCACCCTGCTTTTTCCAGCGTTTGACGGTTACTTCATCATCAATGCGCGCCACCACAACCTGACCATTACGGACTTCCTGGGTTTTATGCACGGCAAGCAAGTCGCCGTCCATAATCCCGATGTCTTTCATCGACATACCACTCACCCGCAGCAGAAAATCGGCGGTAGGTTTAAACAGATTGGCATCAACCTGATAGTGCGCTTCGATGTGCTCTTGCGCCAGCAGCGGCTCACCGGCGGCCACGCGACCGATCAGCGGTAACCCTTCGGAGACTTCTTCTTCCATTAGCAGGCGGATGCCGCGAGATGCACCGGATACAATCTCGATGACGCCTTTACGCGCCAGAGCTTTCAGGTGTTCTTCCGCAGCATTGGGCGAGCGAAAACCCAGTTGCGCAGCAATTTCCGCACGCGTTGGCGGCATGCCGGTCTGGTTAATGTGGTCGCGAATCAGATCATAGACCTGTTGCTGCCTGGTGGTTAACGCTTTCATCCCGCCCCCTGGTTGTTTATACAGTCGCTGTGAGTATATACAGGTATTGGCGAAATGAAAACCAAAACAGAGGGAAAAATCAGCGGTTTGAAGATTCTGGAATACCTATCGCAAATGCGACCAGAGCAGTGCGATCCAGACAAACAGAGCCAGTAAGATAGCCAGCAACACCGCCGCTGAGCCCATATCTTTTGCTCGTCCGGCTAAAGGATGGCGCTCTTGCCCAATGCGGTCCACCACCGCTTCAATGGCGCTATTCAGGATTTCAACAATGATCACCAGCACCACGGAGCCAATCATCAGCACACGGGAAATCGCATCAACATCCAGCCAGCAAGCCACCACAATCGCCACCAGTGCAGCAATGGCTTCCTGACGAAATGCGGCTTCATGTTTCCAGGCGGCGCGCAAGCCCTGCCAGGAATAACCGGCTGCATTCACTATTCTTTGAATACCGGTGACGTTATTTGCCATGCTTTGGAACCCTTGATGTGATTTGGCGTCAATATGTGGGCTATCTGAGGTCGTGTAAGCCACAGATCTTCGTTGCACTTTCTGGTATGCTTGCCGCGCTTTGCTAACAAGAGGCTTTAAGTTGTCTATGTCAGGTTGGCGTAAACTTTATTACAAACTATTGAATTTACCACTCTCTTTTTTGGTAAAGAGTAAGGTCATTCCGACCGATCCTGTCTCAGAACACGGGATCGATCCGACTCGTCCAGTGATGTATGTTTTGCCTTATGATTCAAAGGCTGACCTGCTCACTCTTCGGGCACAGTGCCTGAAACATGATCTGCCCGATCCGCTGGCTCCGCTGGAGATCGACGGCACGCTACTGCCGCGTCACGTGTTTATTCATGATGGCCCACGCGTATTCCCCTATTTCGTTGCCAATCCTGAGTCGGTGAAGCTATTCCACGACTATCTCGATTTGCACCGCAGTAACCCTGATCTCGACGTACAGATGTTACCGGTGGCGGTGATGTTTGGTCGTGCGCCGGGACGCGAAATCCAGGGAGAAGATACGCCACATCTGCGCATCCTTAATGGTGTAGAGAAATTCTTCGCCATTTTGTGGCACGGACGTGACAGCTTTGTGCGCTTCTCACCGACCGTCTCCCTGCGCCAGATGGCGACGGAGCACGGTACGGATAAGTCGATTGCCCAGAAGCTGGCACGCGTGGCTCGCATTCACTTCGCGCGTCAGCGCCTGGCTGCTGTAGGCCCACGTCTGCCTGCGCGTCAGGATCTGTTCAACAAGCTGCTGCAATCCAAAGCGATTGAAAAAGCGGTTGAAGATGAAGCGCGTAGCAAAAAAATCTCGCACGAGAAAGCCCAGCAGAATGCTGTTGAGATGATGGAAGAGGTCGCAGCGAACTTCTCGTATGAGGCCATTCGCGTCACAGACCGCGTGATGGGCTGGCTGTGGAGCCGCCTTTATCAGGGCATCAACGTCAACGGTGGCGAGCGAGTCCGTCAGCTGGCGCAAGATGGCCATGAGATTGTGTATGTGCCCTGCCATCGCAGCCACATGGACTATCTACTGCTCTCTTACGTGCTCTACCATCAGGGGCTGGTGCCGCCACACATCGCGGCCGGCATCAACCTGAACTTCTGGCCAGCAGGTCCGATTTTCCGTCGTCTGGGTGCTTTCTTTATTCGCCGTACCTTCAAGGGCAACAAACTCTATTCCACGGTGTTCCGTGAATATCTGGGCGAGTTGTTCAGCCGCGGATATTCAGTCGAGTATTTCGTTGAAGGCGGGCGCTCGCGCACGGGCCGACTGCTGGATCCTAAAACCGGCACGCTGTCGATGACCTTGCAAGCCATGTTGCGCGGCGGTAGCCGTCCGATTACGTTTGTTCCGATCTACATCGGCTATGAACACGTCATGGAAGTGGGTACTTACGCCAAAGAGTTACGTGGCGCGGCCAAAGAGAAAGAGAGTTTCCTGCAGATGGTGCGCGGGTTACGTAAACTGCGCAATCTTGGCCAGGGCTACGTTAACTTCGGCGACCCCCTGCCGTTGATGAACTATCTAAACAAAAACGTGCCGGAATGGCGTGATGCGATCGATCCGATTGAACCACAACGCCCGGCATGGATGACGCCAACCGTAAATGATATTGCGGCACGTCTGATGGTGCGTATTAACGAAGCCGGTGCCGCCAACGCCATGAACCTGTGCGTCACCGCGCTGCTGGCTTCTCGTCAGCGTTCCCTGACGCGTGAGCAGTTGATTGAGCAACTGGAATGCTACACCCAGCTGCTGCGTAACGTGCCTTATTCACCGGAAGCGACTGTGCCGGAGATGAGTGCTGAAGCGCTGCTTGATCACGCCATGGGCATGAACAAGTTCGAGACGGAACAAGACAGCATTGGCGATATCATCATTCTGCCGCGCGAGCAGGCCGTCCTGATGACCTACTATCGCAACAACATCCACCACATGCTGGTCATGCCATCGCTGATTGCCGCTATTGTGCAGCAGCATCGTGAGATCAGTGAGGCGGAGCTGCTGCGTCAGGTGAGCCTGGTTTACCCGATGCTGAAGAGTGAGCTGTTCCTGCGCTGGGATAACGCAGAGCTGCCAGGCGTGCTGAATGCCCTCTGTGCTGAGATGGCGCGACAAGGCCTGATTACCGAGCATGATGGGCAGTTACGCATGAATCCGGCCCGCCATCGTTCATTGCAACTGCTGGCTGCCGGTATCCGTGAAACGCTGCAGCGTTTTGCCATCACCTTCGCCATTCTGAGTGCCAAGCCGACGATTAACCGCGGCACGCTGGAGAAAGAGAGCCGCACGCTGGCGCAGCGTTTGTCAGTGTTGCATGGCATTAACGCGCCAGAGTTCTTCGACAAAGCGGTGTTTACCGCGCTGGTGCTGTCACTGCGTGATGAAGGCTACATCAGTGATTCAGGCGATGCCGATGCGGAACGCACCCACATTATGTGGCAGATGCTGGCAGAGCTGGTGACCAGTGATGTCCGTCTGACCATTGAAAGTGCTGTAGCCCACGAATAACGTCGGGCATAAAAAACAGAAAGGCGACCCTCAACGGGTCGCCTTTTTTATGGCAGCAACCCCTTAAAACAGGTCAATAAATGGCTGAGTATTGAGAAGTACGCCGATAAACAGCACCAGACCAACGTAGTTATTATTTAGAAAGGCCTGGAAGCAAGGATCGCGTTCACGTTGAGCAATCAGCTTTTGTTGATACACAAAGAAGCCGCCCGCCACCAGCAGTGACCAGTAAAACGCCCCGTTCAAATGCAACATCAATCCGACTAGCGCCATTAGCCCCAGCGTGGCCAACTGCAATAAGCCGATGATCAACTTATCGAAACGACCGAACAGAATCGCTGTGGATTTCACGCCAATCTTCAGGTCGTCATCACGATCAACCATCGCATATTGCGTGTCGTAAGCCACCGTCCAGCAGATATTCGCGAAGAACACCAGCCAACAAACAAGAGGTAAGGACTCACTAACTGCCGCCCAACCCATTGGAATCGCCCAGCCGAATGCCGCTCCCAATACCACCTGGGGTAAATGGGTGTAGCGCTTCATAAACGGATAGACCCACGCCAGTGCCAGGCCACCAAATGACAGAAAAATCGTCATACGGTTCATGGTCAGCACTAGCGCAAATGCCAGCAACCCGAGCACGACAAACAGGATTTTGGCCTCTTTCTCCGTCACCGCGCCGCTCGCCAGCGGACGCGATGCGGTCCGTTTGACATGACCATCCACCTTACGGTCCGCATAATCATTGATCACGCAACCCGCGGCACGCATCACAATGACGCCGAGCACAAATACCACCAGCACAGACAAAGGCGGCACCGCCATGCCTGATAACCACAGTGCCCACATGGTGGGCCACAGCAGCAACAGCGTGCCAATCGGTTTATCGATGCGCATCAGGCGTCGATAAGCCTGCCATTTGGTCATGGTTAAGGTTTTTTCCACAATCCTTTATCCTTGATTCAGCGCGCGGTACAACGGCGACGCTGGTAAAAACAGTTCAGTTAGCAGCAGCGGTTTGCCTGATAAACGCAGGCGCGAGCGACGTCCCCACAGATCATCCACCTGGCCGGGGTCGATAAAATCGCGGCTCAGCGTCGAGGAGGCGAAAAGATAGCGCCCCAGCGGACGAGTGCCAAGATTTTGCAGCATCTGCTCCGGGCCGTTCAACGTGCTTTCTGGCACCACGGTTCGCCCAATCAACCAGGGTTCGCCATCGCCGCACAGCACGATTTCACGTAACCAAAAGCGATCATCGGCGGGCAGGAATTTCGCTTCTGGCGCCATCTCGTCAGCGGTAATAAAGCTTTCGCGGATCAGTTCCACCGTCACCTGCTGGCAATGCTGCTCGAAGCGACGCGTCATGGAGTCTTCCTCCAGCAACCAGTCAAGCAGAGGGGGGGAAAGCAAGGGGGAAGTGGCTGGCAGCCAATGCAGTGCGAGTAACTGGCGCAGCGCGTGATGCGACATCAGGACATCTCCGGAGAAAAAGTTGCCCTAGTTTAACGCAGAGAATCGGGCGTGGCACTGCTGGTTGTGCCACGCCCGATAGAAGGGGGATTATTCGCGCTTTAAGCGATTGCTATTAGCTAACCACAGCGTGACCACCAGAATTAAAATCGCCGCTGAATAATAAAGCGTGTCGAACGGGTTTTTATGGTCAACGATAATCAGACGAATGATTGCGGTGATGCCGATATAGATGAAATAACGCAGCGGGAAGTGATAGCCGGACTGGAAGTACTTCACTATCAGCGCGATAAATTCGAAATAGAGAAAATAGATCACGATGCCTTCGATCAGCAGGTAGGACGACGCCTGCTCACCGGTGCTGAACAGCACATTGGCTAAATGGATTGTCTCTTTACCAAGGAAGACCACCAGGATGACAGCCAGCGTCACCAAACCAATATTCAAAACCCATTGTAAAACAGAAGCAATAAGCTGCCCCATCGCTGATTTTGTTGTCATTTTTATGCGCCTCAAAGTACGGAAACTCTCTGGCGTTATCATGCTGTAGTGTGATCAAAATCACAATATGCTACACGTCAACATCCACACAGAGCGCATCATAGCGCCAGTACTCGCAGTCACAGTCGATCACCCGCTTCTGTTGATCGCGGTTAATGCGTGTAATGAGTAATCCGGGAGTTCCGCTGGCGACATTGAGTGCCGGTGCCGCGCGCGCAGGAAGCGGGCCGGGCAGAATGGTAAAGCGTGCGCCGCCGTAGCGAATTCCATAGCGCTGATCGTAGAGATCGGTAAGTGAGCGGGTCAGGTCTTCCTCTAGCAGGCCGGGAAAAAAGGCCGGATTGAGATAATGCTCCACGTACAACACCGCGCGCCCATCAATACGTCGCAGGCGACGGATGCGAAACACGCTATCCCCTTCCAGTAACTGCAAATGCCGTGCAATCACCAGCTGTGCCGGGACTTCCCGCGCCTCAATCACTTCTGTGATGGCGATACGACCTTGTTCTGCTGCCATGGCATGAAAGTGGCTGTGATGGGCCGGGTTATACACCAGCCTTGGTGGCGCAAGAAACCAGCCTCGACGCAGTTCGCGGTAGATGATGCCCTGCGCTTCCAGCAAGCCCAGCGCCTCACGCAGGGTAATACGCGTGGTGGAATAATGTTCACTTAAACTGCGTTCTGCCGGCAAACGTCCGCTGGCAAATTCACCGTTTTCAATGCGTTCGCTCAGCGCCGCAGCAATCACATCCACCGTTTTCGACGACATTTTTTAGCCTCATTTTGGGGCAATTCTGCACTATGACAGTTCGATGACTACAATATGACAGGCATATCCCATGCTTTCGCGCGCTGTATCCGCATGTGGAGCTACGCGTCACACCACATTTCACCACCATGGTCATAAAACCTTCATCTGATCGGGCTACATTGGCTCGGTTCTTGCTGGACTAGACCAAGACGTCCCACAACTTACACCCGGAGCAACCGAGATGAAAGCGTTTATCTCCTCTGTAGTAGCCAGTGCCGTACTGCTTGCGCTGCCCGCCGCGCACGCCGCCGATAACGACCTTGCCGCGCTGGAAAAAGCGGCGCGTGCTGAGGGCCAGGTCAACAGCGTCGGTATGCCAGACAGCTGGGCGAACTGGAAAGACACATGGAATGACATCAACAGCAAATATGGCCTGAAGCACAGCGATACCGATATGTCATCGGCGCAGGAGCTGGCTAAATTTGATGCAGAGAAAGAGAACGCCAGCGCCGATATCGGTGATGTGGGCGCCGCGTTCGGTCCGGTTGCTGTGACCAAAGGTCTGGCACAACCGTACAAACCAACGCATTGGGATCAGATTCCAAGCTGGGCGAAAGACAGCGAAGGCAACTGGATGCTGGCGTATACCGGCACCATCGCCTTCCTGATCGACAAGCAGCAGGTTAAAGATGCACCGCACAGCTGGGCCGATCTGAAGAAAGGTAAGTATGTGGTCACTATCGGTGACGTCGGCGTGGCTGCTCAGGCGGCTAACGGCGTACTGGCGGCCAACTACGCGATGGGCGGTGATGAGAAGAACCTGAAGCCAGCCCTGAAATTCTTTGGCGAGCTGGCTAAAGAAGGCCGTCTGGGCGTGACCGATCCGGTGATTGCCAACATCGAGAAAGGTGAAATTCAGGTTGCCGTGGTATGGGACTTTAACGGCCTGAACTACCGCGATCAGATCGACAAAAACCGCTACGAAGTGGTGATCCCTTCAGATGGTTCCGTGATTTCCGGTTACAGCACCATCATCAACAAATACGCCAAACACCCGAACGCCGCCAAACTGGCGCGTGAATACATCTTCTCTGATGCCGGACAGATCAACCTGGCGAAAGGTTATGCACGTCCAATCCGCGCTGAGCATTTAACTCTGCCAGCCGATGTGCAAGCCAAACTGCTGCCGCAGTCTGAGTACAAAAATGCCCGCCCGATCAAAGATCAGGCTGCATGGGATAAGAGCTCGAAAATGCTGCCGCGTCTGTGGCAAGAGAACGTGATTATCAATATGAAGCAGTAATTTGCACACCCCCTGGCGGCGCGATGTCGCGCATCGATCTGTAGCGACAACGCTGCGCATCGATACGCAATACGTTGCGCCGCTAAGCGCAGTGCCCGCAATTTGAATGATGTAAGGAACGGGAATGAAGACAATCCTGGTGGTACTGGATGGCCTGAGTAATCAGGTGGCACAGCATGCGATGGGCTATCTGTTTGCTGAATGCAAACAGGGCAACGGCCAATACTACACGCTGACCTGCGAACTGCCTTCGCTGTCACGTCCGCTGTATGAATGCATTCTGACTGGGATTCCGCCAGTGCAGAGCGGCATTATTCATAACGGCGTCAATCGATTGAGCAATCAGCGCAGCATCTTCCATTACGCCCGCGCCGCCGGTTTAACCACGGCCGCTGCCGCCTATCACTGGGTAAGTGAGCTGTATAACCAATCCCCGTTCAACAATGCGCGTGATCGCCATACCGTCGCCCCCGATTTGCCGATTCAATACGGCCACTTTTACTGGGACGACAGTTATCCGGATTCCCACTTGTTTGAAGATGCTGAGAGCCTGCGTCTGAACCACGATCCGGACTTTTTACTGATCCACCCGATGAATATTGACGATGCCGGGCATAAACATGGCCTGTCATCGCCGCAATACCGCAACCGCGCACGCATGGCCGATGGCTATCTGTCGCAGTGGATGCCCGGCTGGCTGGCCGCAGGTTATCAGGTGATCGTCACCGCCGATCACGGTATGAATGATGACCGCTCGCACGGCGGCATTTTGCCGGAAGAGACGCAGGTGCCGCTGTTTGTGTTTGGTGCGGGCTTCTCCCGTCAGCCCGATCTCGAACCGCAGCAAACTGAACTGTGCGGCATCGTTTGCACGCTGCTGGGCATTGAGCACGATAAACCGGTGTGCCACGGTTTGCTGGCGGAGCCGCGTTAATGAAGGGCAAAACCCTCGCCACGCTGTTGCTGCTGCCGTTCGCCTTCTTTTGGGTTGCCTTCCAGCTCGCGCCGCTGCTGTGGATCGCCATCAACAGCTTCTGGAGCGACATGAACGAGCGTTGGGGTATCGATAACTACACCGATATCCTCACTTCACCGTTTTACCTGCAGGCGTTTCGTCTGTCGCTGGATATCTCCATCTGGTCGAGCATTTACGGCCTGTTGATCTCGTTGATTGCCGGCTATTCGCTGCATCAGCTAGGCAGCGGCCGCTTTCAGCGCTTCCTGATGTCGTTTACCAACATGACCAGCAACTTTGCGGGCGTGCCGCTGGCGTTCGCCTTTGTGATTCTGCTGGGCATGAACGGCTGTCTGACGCTGCTGCTGCGCCACTTCGGCATGCTGGAAGGGTTCAAGCTGTTCTCGCGTGACGGCATGGTGCTGGTTTACACCTGGTTCCAGATCCCGCTCGGTATTCTGCTGCTCTATCCGGCGTTTGATGGCTTACGCAAAGATTGGGAAGAGTCTGCTGCCCTGCTCGGTGCCAGCCGCTGGCGCTACTGGTGGCATATTGGTTTGCCCATTCTGTTCCCGGCGCTGCTCGGCACCTTTGTGATTCTGCTGGCCAATGCGCTAGGTGCTTACGCCACCATTTATGCGCTGACCACCGGTAACTTTAACGTGGTGCCAGTGCGTATTGCCGCGCTGGTGTCGGGTGATATCTCGCTCGATCCGAATACCGGCGGTGCGCTGGCCATGTTGCTGGTGTTCATTATGGCGCTGATTACCGTGGTGCAGCAGTATCTGGTGCGCCGCAGTTATCTCAACGCGAAATCACAGGAGTAGAACGTGTCTCGCGCGGAAAAAATTTATCATCGCCTGATTATCTGGCTGCTGCTGATCATCCTCGCCGCCCCGTTGCTGGCGACGCTGCTGTATGGCATCTCGACTGACTGGAGCGACACTATTCTGCCACAGGGCTTTACCCTGAAGTGGTTGATTGAGCTGTGGAGCGATCCGCGTTTCCTGACCGCATTGGGCCACTCCTTGCTGATTTGCTTTGGCGCGCTGCTGTTCTCATTAGTGCTGGTGCTGCCTGCGATGTTTGTAATCGCTTACTATTATCCGAAGCTGGATGCGGTGATGAACGTGCTGATTCTGATGCCGTTTGCCGTGCCGCCGGTGGTGTCATCCGTTGGCCTGCTGCAGCTTTATTCCTCGTCGCCGCTGATGATCACCGGCACGCCATGGATTCTGGTCGGCTGTTACTTCACCATCGCGCTGCCGTTTATTTACCGTGCTATTGCCAACAATATGCAGGCGATCAATCTGAAAGAGCTGATTGATGCGTCTCATCTGCTGGGTGCCAGCACCTGGCAGGCGGCACTGTTTGTGGTGCTGCCGAATCTGCGCAAAGGCGTGTTTATCGCGGTGCTGCTCTCCTTCTCATTCCTGATAGGTGAGTTTGTATTCGCTAACCTGTTAGTCGGCACCCGCTATGAAACCTTGCAGGTGTATCTCTACAATATGCGTAACGGCAGCGGCCACTTTACCAGTGCGCTGGTGATCTCCTATTTCGCTGTCGTCCTGCTGGTCACCTGGCTGGCGAATGCCCTCAATCCTGAACGAGGCTGACCATGAGTTATCTGAACGTCACCCAGCTGAACAAAAGCTACGGCCCCACCAGCATCTTTGAAAATATCGATTTCAGCGCCGATGAAGGTGAGTTTGTCACCCTGCTCGGCCCGAGCGGCTGCGGCAAATCGACACTGCTGCGCTGCATCGCCGGTTTGACCGATGTCGACAGCGGCAAAATTCTGCTGCAGGGCCAGGATATCGTGCCGCTGCCGCCGCAGAAACGCACCATTGGCATGGTGTTCCAGAGCTACGCGCTGTTCCCCAACATGACGGTGGAGAAGAACGTGGCGTTTGGCCTGAAAATGCAAAAATTGCCAGGCGGCGATATTCAGAAACGCGTTATGGAAGCGCTGGCACTGGTCGAGCTGACCGATTTCGCCCGCCGTTATCCGCATCAGCTTTCTGGTGGACAATGCCAGCGTGTTGCCTTAGCACGCTCCCTGGTGACGCGCCCTCGTTTGCTGTTGCTGGATGAGCCGCTCTCCGCACTGGATGCGCGTATCCGGCGCCATCTGCGCGAACAGATCCGCAACATTCAGCAGGAGCTAAAGCTCACCACCATTTTCGTGACCCACGATCAGGAAGAGGCGCTGACGTTGTCGGATCGCATCGTGCTGATGAACCGTGGCAAGATCGTGCAAAACGGCAACGCTGAAGCCCTCTACACGCAGCCAGCCGACCTGTTTGCCGCCGGGTTTATCGGCAACTACAACCTGCTGAGTGCGGAACAGGCAACGCAGCTCACCGGCCAGACATTCACGGGTCAGGTAGCGATTCGCCCTGAATCGATCCGCTTGAGTGCACCGCAGGATGGCATTCCGGCCACTATTCTCAGTCACAGCCTGCTAGGTAATGTCATTCGCTATCGCGTAGTGGCGAATAGTGTGGAGTTATCCGTCGATGTGCTGAACCGCAGCGTGGCGGATTTGCACCCTGCTGGCATGCAAATTGGTCTACAGTTAGAGATGTCGACGTTGCGCCAGGTCGCTTAAATTTAACGAAAAATGGGCAACGCAGCGCGGCAGCATTCAGCGTTAATGCAGCCTGTTAATCGTTGTCGCGGCGGCCTTTAGGCTGCCCGTGGTCGCACTCCGATGCGCCCGACACGTCGGTAATCTCCCCAGGCTTGCAGTTGGTGCAATGAAAGTCTAAGGATAAGGAACCGCCCGACGTGTTGACCCTGCTCAATCTATTATCTGCCGTGGCCCTGCTGGTATGGGGCACGCATATTGTGCGCACCGGCATCATGCGCGTGTACGGCGCCGATCTGCGGCGCGTGCTCAGCCGCAGCGTGGAAAGAAAGCCGATGGCGTTTCTCGCCGGGATTGGCGTCACCGCGCTGGTGCAGAGCAGCAATGCCACCACCCTGCTCGTCACCTCGTTTGTCGCACAGAATCTGGTGAGTCTGACGCCTGCGCTGGTGGTGGTGCTCGGTGCCGATGTCGGTACCGCCATCATGGCGCGTATTCTGACCTTCGATCTCTCCTGGCTATCGCCGCTCTTCATCTTCTTTGGTGTGGTGTTCTTCCTCAGCCGTAAGCAGACACGGGCCGGACAAATGGGTCGAGCTGCCATTGGCCTTGGCTTAATTCTGTTAGCGCTACAGTTGATCGTGGCCGCTGCTAAACCCATTACCCAGGCGGCGGGCTTACAGGTGCTGTTCTCCACGCTAACCGGCGATGTCATGCTGGATGCACTGATTGGCGCGGTATTCGCCATCATCAGTTATTCCAGCCTCGCGGCGGTGCTGATCACCGCTACACTGACGGCAGCGGATGTGATTTCCTTCAAAGTGGCGCTCTGTCTGGTGATTGGTGCCAACCTCGGCAGTGGTTTACTAGCGATGATTAACGCCAGTGGCTCAAATGCTGCGGGAAAACGCGTGGCGCTGGGCAGCCTGCTGTTCAAGCTCATCGGCAGCCTGGCGATTTTGCCGCTGGTGAATTACATCGCTGATATTCTGGACAAGATGCCGGTCGATGATGAGGAGTTGGTGATCTTCTTCCACGTGTTCTACAACCTGATTCGCTGCCTGATTATGGTGCCGTTCGCCGAACCGATGGCGCGCTTGTGCCGTCGTATGATTTCCGACGAGCCGGAAACCGATGCCCATTTACGCCCTAAACATCTCGACCGCAGCGCGCTGGATACCCCTGCGCTGGCATTGGCCAATGCGGCGCGCGAAACCTTGCGCATCGGTGATGTCGTCGAACATATGATGGAGTCCTTCAATAAAGTGGTGCATGGCGAACTGCGTGAAGAGCGCGCGGTGCGGCGTCTGGATGATGATGTCGATGTGCTGTATACCGCCATCAAACTCTATCTGGCGCGCATGCCGAAGGAGGATTTGGCCGAGGAGGATTCGCGCCGCTGGGCCGAGGTCATCGAGATGGCACTCAACCTTGAGCAGGCGGGCGATATCATTGAACGCATGTGTGCGGACGTGGCGGTGAAATCGCTGAACGCCCGTCGGGCATTTTCCCCCGAAGGGCTGGAAGAGCTGAACACATTGCAGGAGCAGGTACTCAACAATCTGCGCCTCAGTTTGTCGGTGTTTCTGTCGAAAGATATCCCCAGCGCGCGCCGACTACGCCGCTCCAAACACCGTTTTCGCATCCTGATTCGCCGTTTCTCACACGCTCACGTCGAGCGCCTGCATCAGAAGAATGTGCAGAGCATCGAAACCAGCTCCCTGCATCTAGGGTTGCTGGGAGATATGAAGCGTCTGAACTCGCTGTTCTGTGCGGTGGCTTATACGGTGCTGGATCAGCCGGATGATGAGCGGGATGAGGATTAACGAACAGTCTGGTGCGATGATCAACGGCTGCGGGATGCAGCCACATCGTCATACATGCGCGACCAATCGGCTGTGCTATTCGGTCAGGTCGCCATCAATGGCAACCTGCCGTGCGGATAGGTGAATTTTATAGGGTGCCCATTGCGGCGCACCTAAAAATTCTTACGACAGCAGAGTGAACGCGATCATCCCGACAATGGCACCGGTGGTACCCAGAATGGTTTCCATCAGCGTCCAGGTTTTCAGCGTTTCACCTTCCGTTGCACCGGTGAAGCGGCCAAACAGCCAGAAACCGGCATCGTTGACGTGACTAATAATGATGGAGCCACCCCCGATGCAGATCGACAGCGCCGCCAACTGCGCGCCGCTGTAGTGCAGCGGTTCAATCACCGGCATCACCAGGCCCACGGTCGTCAGACAGGCCACGGTCGCCGATCCCTGAATCACACGGATCGCACCGGAAAGGATGAAGCACGCCAGCGCAATCGGCATCCCGGCGCCAGTGAGCGCGTGCCCCAATACCGGGCCGACGCCAGAATCCACCAGCACCTGCTTGAACACACCGCCCGCACCGATCACCAGCAGAATAATGCCTGCCGGTTGCAGCGCACTGCCGCACACCTGCATCACCTTCTCTTTGTCCATTCCCTGGCGATAGGCCAGACCGTAAATCGCTACCAGACACGCCAGCAGGATCGCCGTAAACGGATGGCCTATAAACTCCAGCCACTCGTAGAGACGTGAATCCGGTGTGGTGAAGCGCGCCCCGATGGTTTTCAGGCCCACCAGCAGCAGCGGGAACAGGATCAGTGCCAGGCTGAAGCCAAACGACGGCAGCTTACCCTCTTCCACTTCTGGCTGATGATCTTCCGGCGGCGCACTGAAACTGACATGGCGGGCAATAAAATTGCCAAACAGCGGACCCGCAATGAGCATACCGGGAATCGCTGCACACAGGCCCAGCAGGATCATCCAGCCAAAGTCCGCGTGCATCTGGGAAGCCAGCAGCATCGGGGCCGGACCCGGCAGCAGAAACGCCGCAGAGGCCGCCACACCAGCAAACAGTGGAATGACCAGCTTCACTAAGTTGCCATGGGTACGACGCGCCACGGCAAAGGCGATGCTGATCAGCAAGACCACCGCTACTTCAAAGAACAGCGGCAGCGCGCAGATCAGTCCGGCAATCCCCATCGCGTAGTGCGCCCGGTTTTCACCAAAGGCCTTCAGCATGCGGATAGCGATTTGATCGACTGCGCCGGTTTCATGCAGGATTTTGCCGAACATCGCGCCCAATGCCACCACGATGGCGAGAAATCCGAGTGTGCCACCCATGCCTTTTTGCATGGTGTCAGCAATTTTATCCAGTGGCATGCCAGAGAACAGACCGGCACCAATTGAGACTAACATCAGGGCGACAAAGGCGTGCATACGCGCTTTCATCACCAAAAACAGCAGCAGCAGGACGGAGCCTGCTGCGGTTAACACCAGCGTTGCGGTACTCATTACTAACCCTTGTTGGTTGCTTCCTCAATGGTCGCAACCGTGGCCGCAACGACTTCATCCAGTGAATGATTGATATCAACCACCAGTACATCGGGCTCGTCAGCCCCAGGCTCTTGCAAGGTCTCAAACTGCGTCACCAGCATCTGCGGCTTAAAGAAGTGACCTTTACGTGCTTTCAGACGCGATTCGATGGTTTCGAAATCGCCCTTCAGATAGATGAATTTCAGGTTTTGGTTGCCCTGTCGCAGGATGTCGCGGTAGGACTTTTTCAGCGCAGAGCAGACGATAATCGAAATAGCCTGGGTGCGCTGCATGGCGAAGGCGGCATCATTCAGCGCCTGCAGCCACGGCTGGCGATCGTTATCATCCAGCGGATGACCGTCGGCCATTTTCATGATGTTGCTACGCGGATGCAGGAAATCGCCATCCAGAAATGCCGTGCTCAACTGATGAGAAACCTGATTAGCGACGGCAGACTTTCCGCTGCCGGAAACGCCCATCAGGATAAAGACGTGGTGCGATGGAGATGGCGTGGTCATGGTTTTGCGCTCCGGCAGGTTGACTGCCAATGTTACCGATAACAAATTTGATTATCATTGTCGGAGCCCACTGCGGGACTGGCAACCCTTGTTAGGTGGAAAAGCACGAAAGTGTGAACTGACTCAAATAATCGCCAAAATCAGATGCTGCCACCTTCTGCAATTTCAAACCCGACATCCAGCGGCTCGATCACGCTGCGGTCGCCGCCGATGCGCGCCAGCAGCATCGCAGCCGATTCGCGTCCCATGCGCTCACGCGGGGTCAGCACCGTGGCCAGGCGCGGCGTGACCACTTGCGTAATATCGTGGCCGTGGAATCCGGCAATCGCCATTTGCGCAGGTACGTTTAACCCCTGACGCTGGCACTCAAACATCGCGCCGACCGCCAGGTCATCGTTAGTACAAAACAGGCTGTCGGTTTCGGGATAGCGTTTCTGCGCCTCACGCAGCAGCTGCGCGCCGGCACTGAAGGAGGAAGCATCTTCCATCATCACACTGTGCGGGGTGAGCCCGGCTTCACGCATTGCCTTTTCGTAGCCCTGCTGTTTTTGCAGAGTACGTTCATCCAGACGCGCGCCAAGATAAACGGTGTGGCGGTGGCCTTTTTTCAGAATAGCATGCGTCATCTGGCGCGCCGCTTCGACGTTATCGAAGCCCACCGCCATATCGAGGCACGGCGTCACCGAATCCATCATCTCAATCACCGGAATGCCGGCCACTTCCAGCATACGCAGCGTGCCGGGCGTGTGGGTGCGTTCGGTCAGGATAACGCCATCGATGTTCCAGCCCAGTAACGAACGCAGCTGTAGTTCCTCTTTATCAGCGTTATAGCCAAAGTGCGCCACCAGCGTTTGATAACCGGCCTCATCCGTCACGGTTTCAATACCGCGTAACACATCGGCGAACACCTGGTTGGTGAGCGAGGGCAACAGTACGCCGATAGCGCGACTGGTCGCATTAGAGAGCATATCGGGGGCACGATTGGGGATATAACCGAGTTCATCCAGTGCGACGGCGATCTTATCGCGCAGCGCCGCAGAGACCTGATCGGGGTTTCGCAGGTAGCGACTGACGGTCATTTTTGTGATGCCGACGCGATCGGCAACGTCCTGTAGTACCGGCCTTTTCTTCTTCATCGTATGCGCCTGAGGTCAGAGATACGATGAGTCTATCATTTTTTTGTCAATTTCAGGCTTTGCGGAAAACCATGAATTCCCGCTCTGATTTTGTGCACATCGGTACGCACCCAACGAAAAGTCAGCAAACAATGCAAGGTCGCCATAAAGGCAACCTTGCAAGATTTATTGACAGGCTGTTACACCGGCGGCAGATCAAACAGCAGAATCTCTGCATCGCTGTCAGCGTTGATGGTCAGCGCGCTTTCATCCCAGATCGCCAGCGCATCACTGGTACCGACCTGTTCGCCATTCACGCTCACCAGACCTTTTACCACCTGAATCCACACACGACGACCCGCTTCGACAGTCACCGCGTCGGCTTCGCCCTTAGCAAGCACCCAGCGCGACAAGGTCATGTCCTGGAACACTTTCAGCGATCCTTCACGCTCATCCGGGGACAGGACAAACTGGCGACCTTTCACATCCTCGAAGCGGCGCTGCGCATAGCGTGGCTCAATGCCTTTGCGCTCTGGAATGATCCAGATCTGATACAGATGCAGCGGATCTTTATCACTGGCGTTGTACTCTGAATGGCGCACGCCAGTACCGGCGCTCATGATCTGGAACTCACCTGCCGGGATCTGCTCTTTGTTGCCCATGCTGTCTTGATGTTCCACGGTGCCAGACAACACATAGGTCAGGATCTCCATATCTTTATGCGGATGGGTACCAAAACCCTGGCCGCCATCAATCACGTCTTCATTGATAACGCGTAAGGCCGAGAAGCCCATAAAGTTGGCATCGTAATAGTCGGCGAAAGAAAAGGTGTGCCAGCTATCGAGCCAACCGTGATTGGCGTGACCGCGTTCTTCTGCTTTGCGTACGTAGATCATGTTCAATTCTCCTCAATGTTTTTTACAGTGTGTGCCTGAGAGAGATTGATTGATAGCTGAAAAACTTCACGCCTCTGTTCAAAAATGCTGAACGTTTTAGTGGTGATCGGACAATGAGGATGAAAGAGGCAAATAGCAGGCAAAAAAAAAGCCAGCACCCGAGCTGGCTAAGAAACACTGGAAGCAATGTGAGCAATGTCGTGCTTACCCGGTAGTCAGGAGACGTTCCCGGTCCGCATGACAATAATAATCATTATCATTCGCGTCTGTAAACCCCTTTTGAGAATTATTTTCGATTGACGACTCGCGAGAATTCCTTGATGTTAAAGGGGATTTTATTCACTTTGCACAAGGAGTCGCTTTATGAGTCAGATCGTCATTCGCCACGTAATCCCAGAAGATGCTGCTGCACTAACACGTCTCTACAGCCAACCGGAGACCCAGGCGAATACATTGCAACTGCCACACCAGTCACCCACGCTATGGCAGGAACGCCTTAGCAATCCACGTCCGGGTGTGCATATGCTAGTGGCAATGATTGACGATCAACTGGCTGGGCAAATCACGCTAGAAGTGCAATCTGTCGCACGACGTCGCCATGCCGCTACCTTTGGCATGGGCGTTGATCCCGCCTTTCACCGTCGCGGCGTAGGCTCGGCGCTGATGGCTGCGATGATTGACCTGTGTGACAACTGGCTACAAGTGACACGAATCGAGTTAACCGTGTTCGCTGATAATCATAAAGCGATGGGTCTTTATCAGAAGTTTGGCTTTGAGATCGAAGGGACAGCGAAGCGTTTTGCCATGCGCGACGGCGAGATGATTGATACGCATTACATGGCGCGATTGAAATAACTTGCGCGATGAATCGCGCCGCTACAACTCGTACTGAGGCGGTAGCGGCGCACTTTATTACGCTAAATTAATAACCGGCACTCAAATCATCCACCGAGCGCGGATCCGAAGCACCGTAACGCATGCCGTCCGGCCCAATCATAATGCTCTGCGTGCTGCCCATCGCGGGCATCACTTTTACATGCTGACCTTTAGCTTCCAGCAAACGCAGCGTATCCGGGCTAAAGCCTTTCTCCACGCGTAGCTGATCCGGTAACCACTGATGGTGGAAACGCGGCGCATTGGTCGCTTCCGCTACGTTCATACCAAAATCGATGCTGTTCACCACCATTTGCAGTACGGTGGTGATGATACGGCTGCCACCAGGGCTGCCCGTCACCAGCCAGGTTTTGCCGTCTTTGGCAATGATAGTCGGTGACATCGATGACAATGGACGTTTAGCCGGTTGCACCGCATTCGCCTCGCCGCCCACTAAACCATACACGTTTGGTGTGCCCGGCTTAGCGGAGAAGTCATCCATTTCGTTGTTCATCAGGATACCGCTCTGCCCGGCGACAATGCCGCTACCGAAATAGGTGTTCAGCGTGTAGGTCACGGCGACCGCATTACCGTCTTTATCCACCACCGAGAAGTGGGTGGTTTGATTACTTTCGTACGGCTCAAGCTTACCCGGTTTGATTTCGCTGGAAGGACGCGCTTTGTTGACGTCAATCTGCTGCGCCAGGGTTTTGGCGTAGGCTTTGCTGGTCAACGCCTGCTGCGGCACTTTGACGAAATCAGGATCGCCAAGGTATTCCGAGCGGTCGGCATAAGCGTATTTTTCCGCTTCCGCCATCACCTGCATAGCGTCCGCACTGCCAAAGCCCCACTTCGCCAGATCAAAGTTTTCGAGGATATTCAGGATCTGCACGATGTGAATCCCACCTGAAGACGGTGGCGGCATTGAGAACACTTCATAGCCGCGATAGGTGCCGCTGACCGGTTTACGCTCTACCGCGCGATAGGCGGCCAGATCCGGTTTGCCAATCAATCCGCCATGCTGTGCCATTTCTCCAGCGATCTCATCGGCAATGTTGCCTTTGTAGAACGCATCCGGCCCTTGTTGAGCAATCAGTTGCAGGCTGTGCGCGAGGTTTTTTTGCACCAGACGCTCACCTTTTTGATACGGCTTGCCGTCTGCCTTGTAGAAAATCGCCCGGCTGTTGTCGTGATTGATCAACGTCTCTTTGCCGTAGGTCGCCAAATCGTCCGCCAGCGCATCGTTAACGATGATGCCCTCACGCGCCAGTTTAATCGCCGGTGCCAGCAGTTTACTCAGCGGCAGCGTACCGTATTTTTGTGCCGCCAGCGCAAAACCAGCAACAGTGCCCGGTGTGCCCGAGGCTAAATGGGACGTGAGCGACAGTTTAGGGTCAGCATTACCCTGCTTATCGAGGAACATATCGCGTGAGGCACGCGCCGGCGCCATTTCACGAAAATCGATCGCCGTGGTGCGTCCCGAGGCGGTACGCAGCATCATAAAGCCACCACCGCCGAGATTACCGGCTTGTGGATGAGTGACGGCTAATGCGAAGCCCACTGCAACGGCCGCATCCACGGCATTACCGCCCTGCTTCAGAATATCGACGCCCACCTGGGTGGCTATCGCATCCACCGACGCCACCATACCGTGCTGCGCCTTCACCGGATGGAAGGTGTCACTGTCCACGCCGTATGACACCGGTGGCGCGCTGGCGGGCGCAGCAAACGCCCCCTGTACCACGGTAAAACTCATCAATAATGCCCAGCCAACCTGGCGCACGCTGCCCTTTAGTCTCATTTGCGATCTTCCTTTGCGGTTATTTACATTTGTTATTTTTTGATGCAAGTGTTTGCAAACACGATAAAAAGCGTAGCAGTAAGCCAAATTCGGCGCACTCCTGGTTCAGGACTTTGTGACATCGCATAAACTTATGACAGCAGCCTTGGTTGCCAGATCATCGGTAACCACACACAGCAGGCTGCATTAATGGAGGAAGACCATGAAAAAATGGCTAATTGTGATTGCCGCATTGCTGCCACTGAGCGGCATGGCGAACATGCTCAACAATACGAATGAGCCTTTTAAACCCGGCTATAACCCGAGCCAGCAGCGGATGCAAACGCAGATGCAGGTTCAGCAACAGCAGCAGCAGCAAAAACTGCGTCAGGATCAGCAGCAGCAGAATCAGGAATTACAGCGGAAAATGCAGGAGCGAAGGGATAGCGCCCAGCAGCGCATGATTCAGCAACAGCCGGGCCAGCAACAAAACCAGAATTAACGGAAGTCGGGACCGATAATGTCGATGCGGTCAGTACAGATGGCATCGACGCCCCAGTTCAGCAGCTCGCGCGCTCGCGCGGGCTGATTCACCGTGTACACCAAAATATGCAATCCGGCGGCTTTCAGCTGCGTGGTGCGTTCGGCATCCAATAATTTATGGTTCAGATGGATGGAGACGCAACCCAGTGCACTCGTCAGCGCCTGCCAGTCATCGTGCCACTCATCCAGCAATAATCCGCGTGGCAATTCAGGCGCCGCCTGCATCGCTGCTTCCAATGCTTCATAAGAGAAGGAAGAGAGCAGCGGCGCCGTTTGCCCCTGCCACAGTTCTCGCGCGGCCAACGCCACATCGCGTCCGGTTTCCACCTCTTTGCCGGTGGTCGGCTTGATCTCAACGTTCGCCATCATCTGATGCTGGCGGCAGCGATCGGCCACGTCACGCAGCAGCGCCAGCGGCTCGCCTTCATACTCACGGCTGTACCAACTGCCCGCATCCAGCTGCGATAGCTTACTCCATGAGAGATCGCCCGCCACACCCCAGCCGTTGCTGGTGCGATCCAGCGTATCGTCATGCAGCAGGAATACCTGTTTATCATCCGACAGCTTGGCATCAAACTCGATCATGGTATGACCGTACTGCGCACCGACATCTATCGCCGCCAGCGTATTTTCCGGTGCCAGTTTACCGCCGCCGCGATGGGCGACGATCTGTGGGTATGGCCAATTTTCTACACTCATTCCAGACGCTTTCCATGGGTTGAATCGAAGAAGTGTAACGCATCTGGCGGCAGTTGCAGCCATAAGGTGCTGCCCGATTGCGGACGTTCACTGTGCGGCAAACGCACCACCAGACGGGTATTACCGATGCGGCCGTGCGCGAGATTATCCGCACCCAGCATCTCCAGCGTATCGACCACTAATGGAATGCCGCCCGCTGCTTGCGAGCTGAGCACCAGATGCTCAGGACGGATGCCCAACGTAAGGGGACGATTCGCCCACTTCGCTTTGCTCTCGCCCAATGGCAAGCTATTAAGCGCATCGAGCGTAAAGCGCGTGCCGTCGCTGTTGATTTGGCCTGGCAGCAGGTTCATTGCCGGCGCACCGATAAACGACGCCACAAACTGGCTCGCCGGGCGCTCATACACTTCAACTGGCGTGCCCACTTGCTCGACCACACCTTTGTTCATCACCATCACGCGCTGTGCCAACGTCATGGCTTCTACCTGATCGTGCGTCACATACAGACTGGTGGTTTTCAGGCGACGGTGCAGTTGTTGCAGCTCAAGACGCATCTGCACACGCAGGCGCGCATCCAGGTTCGACAATGGCTCATCGAACAGGAACACCGCTGGTTCACGCACGATGGCGCGGCCCATTGCCACACGCTGGCGCTGTCCACCGGAAAGCTCACGCGGACGACGTGACAGCAGGTGATCCAGTTCCAGACTGCGCGCGGCTTCCATTACGCGTTGATCGATCTGCTCTTTACCCATGCCGCGAATTTTCAGGCCATAGGCCATATTCTCACCCACGGTCATGTGCGGATAAAGCGCATAGTTCTGGAACACCATGGCGATGCCACGATCTTTCGGTTCCATGTTAGTGACGCGTTTGTCGTCGATGTAGATATCGCCGGAAGTCACACGTTCCAGGCCAGCCACCATGCGCAGCAGCGTCGACTTGCCGCAGCCGGAAGGGCCCACCATCACCATAAATTCGCCATCGTTGATGGTGATATTCAGTGGCTGAATGATCTGATTTTTGCCGTCATACGATTTGGTGACGGTCTGAAGGGTTACGCCTGCCATTTATTTATCACTCTCCACCAGGCCACGCACAAAGGCACGTTGCATCACGAGTACCACCACCACCGGTGGGATCAGGGTTAATAACATTGCCGCCATCACTTCGTTCCACTGCGTCGGCCCACCGCTGGTGTTGATCATACTTTTCACCCCGGCGACCGCGGTGCTGAGACTGGGATCGTTGATGATCAACAGCGGCCACAGATACTGGTTCCAGCCGTAGATAAAGGTGATCACGAACAGTGCGGCAAGGTTGGTCTTTGACAGCGGTAAAACGATATCCCAGAAGAAGCGCATCGGGCTGGCACCATCAATACGCGCCGCTTCAATCAGCTCATCCGGCAGCGACATAAAGAACTGGCGGAACAGGAAAGTTGCCGTTGCTGAAGCCATGAGCGGCAGGGTTAAGCCACTGTAGCTGTCGAGCATGTGCAGGTTTGAAATCACTTCTACCGTCGGGAAGATACGCACTTCTACCGGCAGCATCAGCGTAATGAAGATCAGCCAGAAGAACAGTGAGCGCAACGGGAAGCGGAACCACACCAGTGCAAACGCGGAAAGCATCGACACCGCGATTTTTCCCACGGTAATGCCCAACGCCATGATGAGGCTGTTCATCATCATCATGCCGAATGCCGGGCCACTGCCGTTGACGCCCTGGGTCCAGATGCGCGAAATGTTGTCCCACAGATGGGTGCCGGGCACTAAGGTCATCGGCACCTGATACACCGCTTCGTTATCCAGCGTGGCGGCGACTATCGCCACGTACAGCGGGAACAGAATGGTCAGGACACCGAGCACCAGCAGGGTATGGCTGAAGATGTCCAGCCCGCGTCGATTCTCAATCATTGGTATTGCACCTTACGCTCGACAAAGCGGAATTGCAGGATCGTCAGGCCAATCACCAGCAGCATCAGCACCACGGATTGCGCGGCAGAGGATGAGAGATCCAGACCGGTAAAGCCTTCGCGATAAATTTTGTAGATCAGCGTGGTAGTGGCCTGCACCGGACCGCCGCCGGTCGCGGCATCGATCACCGGGAAGGTGTCGAAGAAGGCATACACCAGGTTGACCACCAGCAGGAAGAAACTCACCGGGGTGATCAGCGGCAGTGACAGATTGAAGAAACGGCGCACCGGTCCAGCACCGTCAATCGCCGCCGCTTCCACCAGCGATTTGGGGATCGACTGCAGTGCGGCAAAGAAGAACAGGAAGTTGTAGCTCATCTGCTGCCAGATGGATGCCAGCACGATCAGGAACATCGCCTGACCGCTGTTTTGCGCGTAGTTCCAGTTATAGCCAATCTGGTTCAGCAGATGGCTGAACAGGCCGAGGCCAGGGTTGAACAGGAACATCCACAGCACGGCAGCGACCACCGGTGCAACGGCGTAAGGCAGCAGCAATAGCGTTTGGTACAGTTTTTTCAGACGCACCACGTAGTCGACCAGCGCCGCCAGCAGCAGCGAGAAGGTCATGCCGCACACCGTAACCAGTGCGCTGAATTCGATGGTGGTCCAGAAAGAATCCAGGTAATAGCTGTCGCTGAACAGGCGTTTGAAGTTATCCAGCCCGACGAAGGTGCTGGAAATACCAAAGGGATCGATACTTTGCAGCGAATACCACAGCGCTTCACCGGCCGGCCACAGGAAGAAAATAGCAGTAATGACCAGCTGTGGTGCCACCAGCAAATAGGGCAAAAAACGGGAGCGAAAAACGGGGCGTGATGAGGACATAGCAGACTCGCCAAAAGAGAAATCGGGGCTGACGCCATGCGCCAGCCCCGAGACAACGGAATTACTTCACTTGCTGTTCAAAACGACGCAGCAGTTCGTTTCCGCGCTTCACAGCGTTATCCAGTGCAGCCTGTGGAGCCTGTTTGCCCGTCCACACGCCTTCCAGCTCTTCGTCCACAATGGTACGAATCTGTGGCATGTTGCCCAGACGCATGCCTTTGGTGAACGGCAGTGGATCTTTGTTCAGCATCTGACGCGTGGCGATGTCTGCGCCTGGGTTCTTGTCATAGAAGCCCTGTTGCTTGGTCAGCTCATATGCAGCAGTGGTGATTGGCAGGTAACCGGTCTTCTGGTGCCATTCTGCGGCGATTTCTGGCTGAGCCAGGAACTTCATGAACTCTGCTACGCCCTTGTAGGTGTCGGCATCTTTGCCTTTCATCACCCACAGGCTCGCGCCGCCGATGATGGCGTTCTGCGGTGCGTTAGGCACAGTTGAGTCATAAGGCATCATGCCGACGCCGAAGTTGAACTTAGCGTAATGCTTGATATCCGCCAGAGAGCCGGAAGAAGCCGTGGTGATGCCGCAATCGCCGTTGTAGAACTTCGCGGTGGATTCATCTTTACGACCGAAGTAGGTGAAATCACCCTTCTTGTTCATGTCTTCCAGCATCTGGATGTGGCGCACCTGAACCGGCTTGTTGAATTCCAATACCGCGTCGGTACCGTCAAAGCCGTTGTTTTTGGTGGCAACCGGCAGTGCATGCCAGGCGCTGAAGTTTTCGATTTGAATCCAACCCTGCCAGCCGCTGGCGTAACCACAAGTCATGCCCGCTTTACGCAGTGCGTCGGCGTCTTTTGCCAGTTCCTGCCAGGTTTTAGGCGGCTGGTCTGGGTTCAGACCGGCTTTCTTGAAGGCATCTTTGTTGTAGTACAGCACTGGGGTTGAGCTGTTGAACGGCTGAGAGATCAGCTGGCCATTGCTGTCGCTGTAATAACCTGCAACCGCTGGCACGAACTGTTTTGGATCCATCTGCACGCCCGCGTCTTTGAACACGTCATGCACAGGCACGATAGCTTTTGAAGCCATCATGGTCGCCGTACCCACTTCGTAAACCTGCAGAATCGCCGGTGCTTTACCGGTACGCACAGCAGCGATACCCGCTGCCAGGCTCTGCTCGTAGTTACCTTTGTAAGTCGGTACGATTTTATATTCTGGGTGAGCCTGGTTAAAACGTTGTGCCAGAGAATCGACTTCTTTGCCTAACTCGCCTTCCATTGAGTGCCAGAAAGGAATGTCAGTGGCAGCCAGCGCGTTACCACTGAGCGCCAGACCAAGCAAAACACTCATCAGGCGGGGACGAAGCGTAAAAGCGGACATAAGTTTTTTCCTGTGCTGTTAGGTACGCGCGATATCACGCATTTTTTTGTTCGCGAAGTAACATGACACGGGGAAATGACGGATTAATAACAGGTTTATGACGGGAATGTGACGGAGATTGCGCGTATTAGAAAGTTTAAAGTGGCACAAGTTATCTCAAACTTGAGCCACTGTTTAGACCGCCAGCGTTGCAGTCAGACCGTCGGCGGCGCAGCCACCGGAACGTACTCTTAGTACGTGAGGATGGCGAGCACTGCCCAACCGCAAGCTGGCAAGTAAGCCAGGTCAGGCGCCGAGGTAAGCGCTGCGTACCGCTTCGTTGGACAGCAACGCTTCACCACTGTCTTCCAGCACCACATGACCGTTCTCCAGCACGTAGCCGCGATCGGCGAGCTTCAGCGCCTGGTTGGCGTTTTGCTCCACCAGGAAAATGGTCATGCCCTCTTTACGCAACTGTTCAATCGTATCGAAAATCTGCTGAATAATAATCGGCGCTAAACCTAAAGAAGGTTCGTCGAGTAACAGCAAACGCGGCTGACTCATTAGCGCACGACCGATCGCCAGCATCTGCTGTTCACCACCGGACATGGTGCCCGCGCGCTGCACTTTACGTTCAGCCAGACGCGGGAACAGCTGATAAACCCGCTCAATGCGCTCCTGATACTGCTGGCGCGTGGCAAAGAAACCGCCCATCGCCAGGTTCTCTTCCACCGTCATCCGGGAAAACACGCGGCGGCCTTCCGGCACAATCGCAATCGCTTCACGCATGATTTTGGCGGTTTGCCAGTCGGTGATCTCTTTGCCGTCGAAGATAATAGTGCCACTGGTGGCACGCGGTTCACCGCACAGGGTGCCGAGCAACGTGGTTTTACCTGCGCCGTTAGCCCCAATCAGGGTGACAATTTCACCCTGACTGATGTGCAGGTTAATGTTGTGCAGTGCCTGAATTGGGCCGTAATGGGCACTCACCCCTTGCAACGTTAAAATTGGGTTTGCCATATTACGCCTCACCTAAATAAGCACGGATCACATCCGGATTGTTACGCACTTCTTCCGGCGTACCGTTAGCCAGCGGTGTGCCCTGGTTCACCACATAAATGCGGTCAGAAATGCCCATCACCAGCTTCATATCGTGTTCGATTAACAGCACCGAGACCTTATGCTCACCGCGCAGTTCGGCAATCAGTTCGTCCAGTTCGTGGGTTTCGCGTGGGTTAAGTCCTGCGGCAGGCTCATCCAGCATCAGGATTTCCGGACGCGTCACCATGCAGCGCGCAATCTCCAGACGACGCTGCTGGCCGTAAGCGAGGTTGCCCGCCTGGCGATTGGCCAGCTCCAGCAGGCCGATGCGATCCAGCCAGGTGGCAGCACGATCCAGCGCTTCACTCTCCCCGCGACGGAACGCCGGGGTTTTGAACAGGCCGGAGAACACGCCACTTTTCAGGTGCTGATGCTGCGCGACCAGCAGGTTTTCAATCACCGTCATCTCACGGAATAGTCGCACGTGCTGGAAAGTACGCACGATGCCCATACGCGCAATCTTCTGGCCCGGCTGGCCCTGCAACTCCTGATCGCGCAGTTTGATGGTACCGCCGGTCGGCTTGTAAAAACCGGTCAGGCAGTTGAACACCGTGGTTTTACCGGCACCGTTTGGCCCGATCAGTGACACGATTTCCTGGGGATGCAGTTCCAGCGCCACATTGTTGACGGCCAACAGCCCGCCAAAGCGCATCATCAAGCCTTCAACGGCTAACAAAGGCTGACTCATGCCTGCTCTCCTTGTTTACTGCTTTTCAACTTCAGGTGTGGACGCTTCATCGGCAACAATCCTTGCGGACGCCAAATCATCATCAGCACCATCAAACCACCCAACACCAGCATGCTGTACTCGTTCAGATCACGCATCAATTCGCGCGACACCACCAGCAGCACGGCCGCGAGGATCACCGCAAACTGCGAACCCATGCCGCCCAGTACCACAATCGCCAGCACAAAGGCTGATTCGACGAAGGTGAAGGATTCCGGGCTAACAAAACCCTGACGTGCGGCAAACAGCGTGCCAGCAAAACCGGCGAACACGGCGCTGATGGTGAAAGCGGTCAGCTTGATGCGTGTTGGGCTGAGCCCCAATGAACGACAGGCGATCTCATCTTCACGCAGCGCTTCCCACGCGCGACCCAATGGCATACGCAGCAAACGGTTAATCACGAACAAGGTCAGCACCACCAGCAGCAGCGCCACCAGATAGAGGAAGATTACACGATGATTCGGATCGTACTGCAGGCCCGTCAGCTCATGGAAAGTGGTCCAGCCGCCTTCACTGACACGACGTCCAAACTCAATGCCAAACAGGCTTGGTTTAGGAATCTGCGCGATACCGTTTGGACCGCCGGTAATAGAGGTGCTGTTGAGCAGCAGAATACGCACGATCTCACCGAAGCCGAGCGTCACAATCGCCAGATAGTCACCGCGCAGGCGCAGTACCGGGAAGCCGAGCATCAGGCCAAACGCACCGGCGACAATCCCCGCCAGCGGCAGGCTTTCCCAGAAACCAAAACCGTAATAGTGATTGAGCAGCGCAAAGGTGTAAGCGCCGATGGCATAGAAACCACCGTAGCCCAGCACCAGCAAACCAGACAGGCCGACCACCACGTTGAGGCCGAGACCGAGCATCACGTAGATCAGCGTTAATGTGGCGATATCGACACTGCCGCGCGACACCAGAAACGGCCACAGCACCGCAGCAACAATCAACAGCGCCATCACCAGCTTTTGCTTTGGCGTCGAACCATCGAAGCCCGGCAGCACAAAGCCTTTACCGCTGCGTTTGAACTTTCCATGGAACAGCGGGCGCAGCAGCTGGAAGACAAAAACCACCGCACAGCCGGTGAAAATCCAGTTCCAGCGCGCCGCGCCAGCGTTAGCCACCACCAGTTTGGTGCCATCAAGATCAAGACGGACGCCCATAAAGAAAGTGGCGAGAATCAGTAACATCACCGTTGAAATCACGGCATTGACCAGACCGAGGCGTTTCATACTTTCTCTACCTCCGGGCGGCCCAGAATGCCGGTAGGCATCACCAGCAGCACCACAATCAGCAGTGCGAATGACACTACATCTTTGTATTCGGTCGACAGATACGCCGAGGTCAGCGCTTCAGCGATACCGAGCACCAGACCACCAATCATCGCGCCAGGAATACTGCCGATGCCGCCTAATACCGCAGCGGTAAACGCCTTCATCCCGGCCATAAAGCCGATGAACGGGTTAATGGAGCCGTAGAACTGGCCGAGCAGCACGCCCGCCACCGCCGCCATCGCCGCACCAATAATGAAGGTCAGTGAAATCACGCGGTCAGTGTTAATTCCCAGCAGACTGGCCATTTTCAGGTCTTCCGCACAGGCGCGGCAGGCGCGGCCCATACGTGAATAACGAATAAACAGCGTCAGGGCCAGCATCGTGAGGAAGGTCACGACCCAAATCACCAGCTGCATGGTGGAGAGCGTGGCAGCAAAGCCGTTGCTCTCGCCCAGCGTCCACTGGCCGGTAATCAGGCTTGGCAACGCCAGATCGCGCGAACCTTGCGTCAGACTGACGTAGTTCTGCAGAAAGATCGACATCCCAATAGCCGAAATCAGCGCGATTAAGCGCTTAGAGGAGCGCACGGGTTTATACGCCACGCGCTCAATGCTCCAGCCGTAGGCGCTGGAGATGATCACCGCCATCACGAACCCGGCGGCAATCATCAGCCACGTGGTATCGATACCCATCATCATCAGGGCGGCAATCACAATAAAGGAGACATAACTGCCGATCATATACACCTCGCCATGGGCGAAGTTGATCATGCCGATGATGCCGTAAACCATGGTGTAACCAATGGCGATCAGCGCGTAAGTGCTCCCGAGGGTGACCCCGTTGAACATCTGCTGAATGAAATAGAGAAACTGCTCGGACATAGTGAGGACCTGCATGTGGACTAAAAATCCCCTCTCCCTTTTGGCAGAGGGTTAGGGTGAGGGAACAGGCGCGCGGGATCTCATCAAGACGGTACGCGCTGTCCCTCCCCCAGCCCTCTCCGGCAAGAGAGAGGGCCAATCTATTTAAGCTTGGGAATTACTTAACAGCGGTAGAAGAACCGTCTTTGTGCCATTTGAAGACACCAAATTCGAAGCCTTTCAGGTCGCCTTTCTGATCCCAGTTCAGGTTGCCCATCACCGTTGGAACCGCTGCGCCCTCTTTCAGGTTTTTAGCAATGGCATCTGGCTCAGCGCTCTTGCTACGTTCAATACCGGCCACCAGCGACTGAATGGCCGCATAGGTGGTCCAGACGAACGGACCGGTTGGATCTTTACGGTTAGACGCGGTATTGGCTTTGATGGCTTCAACAATCGCCTTGTTCTCTGGCAACTGGTCATAACGTTTCGGCAAGGTGACATACAGGCCTTCAGATGCATCACCAGCGATGTTAGACAGTGAGGCGTTGCCTACACCTTCTGGTCCCATGAAGCCAGCAGTCAGACCGGCTGCTTTTGCCTGGCGCAGAATCTGGCCCAGCTCTGGGTAGTAGCCACCGTAGTAAACGAAATCGACGTTTTCTTTCTTCAGACGCGCAATCAGCGTAGAGAAATCTTTATCGCCCGCGGTGATACCTTCGAACAGCACCACATTGCCGCCTTTGGCTTTCAGGGTTTTCTGCACCGATTCGGCCAGTCCCTGACCGTACTGCTGCTTGTCATGCACCACAGCGATACGTTTTGGTTTGATCTCATTGAGAATGTAAGTTGCAGCGGTTGGACCCTGATCGGAATCCAGACCGGTAGTACGCAGCACATCCGCATAGCCACGCGCGGTCAGCTCTGGTGCGGTTGCCGCTGGGGTGATCATCAGAATGCCTTCATCGTTATAGATGTCGGAAGCAGGCTGAGTAGAAGAGGAGCACAGGTGGCCGATCACATACTTGATGCCGTCGTTAACCACTTTGTTGGCCACTGCAACCGCTTGTTTCGGGTCACAGGCGTCGTCATATTCCACGCCAACCAGTTTGTCACCGTTCACGCCACCTTTGGCGTTGATGTCCTTAATGGCTTGCGCTGCACCGGTGAACTGCATATCACCGTATTGTGCAACCGGACCAGTTGCTGCGCCAACGATGGCAATCTTGATATCTTTCGCCAGTGCCGCGTGGCTCAGCGCCAGCGCAACGCAACCCGCCAGTAATGCGCGTCCTTTACTCATTTTCATGCGAACTTCCCCATCTGTTGTGTCGTGTGTCGTTGTGTTTGGTTTATTTTCTGCCAGTCAAAGAGGAAAACTGATTCAAGAATAATGAGTTAGCGCTCTTTTCTGGCATTTATTGGTAATAAGGCTTTATTTTTCAGGTTATTAAACAGGAACTTTCTTCTGTAAATCAACTGACATATTCAGTATTAGTCGCGTTGCACAGCAGAATCATCTGGTTTTTATGGCCGGTTTTTAGCCAAAATGCCAGCGCGTTATGCTGGCTTTTTCAGCTAACATTGATGACTTCCTCCACAATCCTGGCAAAGCGACTGGCATTTGACCTATTTTCATCGCAAAAAAGTGACAGCACGCTGACTGTCTAAATTCGCTACACTATGGCCTTTCTAGCAGTACAGGTAAGGGTAATGAAGCTCACTATTCAGCGAATCACCGCACTCACGCCGCAGGATCGGTTGGATTTAGCTAAAGTCTGGTCGCAGATCGATATTTCGCAACTTGAGGCTGCATTAAGCGAGACGCAGCGCTTGTATGCGGCAAGGTTTAACGATCGTCTGTTGGGCGGGTTGCAGCTGGAGATTTGTGGCACGCAGGGGAAGATTTCACACCTCACCGTGCGCGAAGTGACGCGCCGCCGTGGAGTCGGGCAATATTTGCTGGAAGAGACTATCGCGCAGAATCGCGCGCTGGCAGATTGGTGGGTAGCCGATGACGGCGACGACGATCAGAGTGTGCGCGCGGCCTTTATGCAGGCCTGTGGTTTTCGCGCGCAGGCCGATGGCTGGGTGCGCTAATTATTGCGGACACGTAATGGCGCGATTTATCGCGCTGTCCTGAAGCGCCAGGGTTGGTGACTGATGCGCAATACATTGCGCGGCTACGGACTGCGGGCAAATAAAAAGGGCGACTATAAAGTCGCCCCGTTTTTCACCTGATGGTTCTCAGGCTTCAATCGCCATACGCAGTTTCTTCATGGCGTTCTTTTCCAGCTGACGCACACGCTCTGCAGAGACGCCATATTTGTCGGCCAACTCCTGCAGCGTGGTTTTGTTCTCATCATCCAGCCAACGGGCGCGGATGATGTGCTGGCTGCGCTCATCAAGGCTCAGCATGGCATCGCTCAGCTTATCAGCAGCGTGCGCATCCCAGTTATCCTCTTCAATGCCGTCGGCAAAGTCTGAGGTTTTATCCTGCAGATAGAGTACCGGTGCCATCGGCTTACCTTCGCCAGCTTCGTCATCCGAAGACATGTCGAAAGTCATATCCTGCGCGGCCATACGAGATTCCATCTCGAGGACATCTTTACTGCTCACGCCCAACTCGCGCGCAACCATCTCCACTTCATCCTGATTAAACCAACCAAGACGCTGTTTGCTTTTACGCAGATTAAAGAACAGCTTGCGCTGGGCTTTCGTGGTCGCGACTTTCACGATACGCCAGTTACGCAGCACGTATTCGTGAATCTCTGCTTTGATCCAGTGCACGGCAAATGACACCAGACGCACGCCAACTTCAGGGTTGAAGCGACGCACCGCCTTCATCAGGCCGATGTTACCTTCCTGAATCAGGTCCGCCTGTGGCAGGCCGTAACCGGAGTAGTTACGAGCAATATGAACAACAAAGCGCAGGTGAGACAGGATCAGCGTCTTAGCTGCATCCAGATCGCCCTGGTAATGCAGTTTCTCCGCTAATGCCTTCTCCTCTTCTGCCGTTAATACCGGCCAGTTGTTGGCAGCCCGGACATAAGATTCCAGGTTACCCAGAGGCGCAATCGCTAAAGTTTGCATTTCTTTGGTCATTCAAACCCTCACAAATTCAATGGACTTGCTGCGCGGTATTTTGCGCAGACGTTACATTATGTCAACGTCGCGAAAAAACCAAAAGCAATCTGTGCTACTTGGACGACAAAGTTATCCACAAGTTCAATATTAGCAGTGAATATTTTACACACAGATGACGGCGGGGAAAATAGGAAGATTCCTCTGCTCCCAGATCGTCGGCAGCAGAGGAAGAGTATATCAAAAAACGTTGCTGTTGGTTACTGCGGCGTAAATCGGCGTAAATGTTGTACAGTGGCTAACCATGCGGCAACCCAGCCAATAATGGCGGCGATGAGCAGCAGTAGCAGCCCTTCGTCCCAGGAAAAACCTTCAAGAACAAAGGTGGTGCCAAACACCGTCGCCACCTGCGCTACGACTGATTGCAGACGCAGTACCAGCACTTCGGACAGCAGCAGTGAAAGCACTGCACCACTGAAACCTAACAGCGCGCCGCCATACAGGAACGGACGCAAGATAAAGCCGTCGGTGGCACCAATCAGCTTTTGCACGTTAATGGTATCGCGACGGGCAAAGATGCTCAGGCGCACGCTGTTACCAATCACCAGGAACACCGCCACCACCATCAGCAGACCAATCATCGAAGCAATTTGCCCTACCAGCCCGGTTAACGCTGCTAAACGGGCAAACCAGCTGTCATCCATGCGCACTTCATCCACACCCTGCACTTTCGACACGCGGTCGCGCAGGTTAGCCATAGTGTCTGAATTCTGGAAATTCAGTTTCGGCGTGATGATGGCCACGGCAGGCAGCGGGTTTTGCTCCAGCATGTCCATTGAACCGCCGAAACCAGACCAGTTGCGGAACTCATTCAGCGCTTCTTCACGGGTCAGATAGTTAACGTTATCCACGCCATCTAACTTTTTCAGCTCAGCAGCGACATTCTCAGCCGCCGTATCATCCAGCGCTTTATCCAGATACACCGTCAACTGCGGTGCCGGATACCACTGCGTCGCCGCCTGGCTGACGTTTTTCCACACCATATAGCAGACGCTCGGCAGCGTCAGCGAGATGGCAATCACCATCACGGTCAGCAGCGTGGCCAGCGGCTGACGCCACATATCCGAGAGCGTACCGCGCAGCGCATAGCGCCACTGCTCCTGCCAGCCGCCTTTCAGCGCCTTACTTTTTGAAGGCGCCTTCGCCGCCTTCGGCGCCGCTGGGCGCTTATTGCGTTTATTGACCATCATGGCCTCCGTGCAGGCGTCCCTGATTCAGCGTCATCAAGCGGTAATTGCGGCGGGCAATCAGCCCGGTGTCATGCGTCGCCATTAAGACGGTCACACCAACGCGATTGAACTCTTCAAACAGGCGCAGAATGTCTTCTGACAGGGCATCATCCAGATTACCGGTGGGTTCGTCCGCCAGCAGCACCGCAGGTTTGTTCACCACCGCGCGGGCAATACCCACACGTTGCTGTTCACCACCAGAAAGCTGGATCGGATAACTCTTCGCTTTGTCGAGCAAGCCGACTTTATCCAGCGCTGCCGATACACGGCGACGAATATCCTCACCGCTGGCGCCGGAAATGATCAGTGGAATCGCCACGTTGTCATAGACCGAACGATCCATCAGCAAGTGGTGATCCTGGAAAATCATCCCGATCTGACGTCGCAGGAAAGGCACTTCGCTGCGACGCAGACGTGAAATATCGTGGCCACTAAACCAGATTTGCCCGGCGCTCGGGCGCTCAATGCCACAAATCAGCTTCAGCAAGGTACTTTTCCCTGCACCGGAGTGGCCGGTCAGGAATGCCATTTCGCCGGGGCGAAGATGGAAATCCACTCCCTGCAGCGCCTGACGTCCTCCCAGGTATGCTTTACTGACCTCTTCAAAGCGAATCATCCCAATCATTCCTCTCGGGCAAACAGTGCCTCAATAAAGTCTGCGGCCTTAAACGGCCGTAAATCCTCGATGCCTTCCCCGACACCGATATAACGAATCGGAATGCCAAACTGATCGGCAACCGAGAAGATCACACCACCTTTGGCGGTGCCGTCGAGCTTGGTCAGCGTGATGCCTGTCAGTCCCACCGCTTCATGGAACAGTTTGGCCTGGCTAACGGCGTTTTGCCCGGTGCTGGCATCGAGGGTTAACATCACTTCATGTGGTGCATCCTCATCCAGCTTTTTCATCACGCGGGTGATTTTTTTCAGCTCTTCCATCAGATGGGCTTTGTTCTGCAGGCGACCAGCGGTATCTGCAATGAGTACATCGACGTTGCGTGACTTCGCGGCCTGAATGGCGTCGAAGATAACGGAAGCCGAGTCAGCACCCGTATGCTGAGCCACCACAGGAATGTTGTTACGCTGACCCCAGACCTGAAGCTGTTCCACTGCTGCTGCACGGAAGGTATCACCCGCCGCCAACATCACTGATTTGCCCTGAGCCTGATATTGACGCGCCAGCTTACCGATAGTGGTGGTTTTACCCACACCGTTGACGCCTACCATCAGGATAACAAATGGCGCTTTGCCGCCCACATCCAGTGGCTGATCCACTTTTTCCAGAATGCCGGCCATTTCAGTTTTCAGCAGTCCGTACAATGCTTCAGCATCGCGCAGCTGTTTGCGGTTAGCCTGCTGCGTCAGATTGGTGATGATGCGGCGCGTGGTCTCTACACCCACATCAGCAATCAGCAACTGCTCTTCCAGCTCTTCAAACAGGTCATCATCGATTTTTTTGCCGCGGAACAGGCTAACAAAACCGGAACCGAGGTTTTCTCGGGTTTTGACCAGGCTGCGCTTGAGGCGAGCAAAGAAGCCCTCTTTGGTCGGACGATCCTGCTCCTGCGTGACCAGCGGCGCTGTGGCCAGCGGTAAATCGCTGACGGTATCCTGCGCTTCGGCTTCAGCGTCTTCCGCATAGGTTTCGGCCAACGCCAAGGCTTCAAGTTCTTCGTCGCTTAACGCGTCGTCTTCCGATTCAACGGCTGCTTCTTCGATTTCCGGCTCATGCTGCGCAACGAGTGGCTCAACAGCCGCTTCCTCGATCTCTGGCTCATGCTGCGCAACCACTGGCTCAACGACCGCTTCTTCGATCTCTGGCTCGTGCTGCGCAATCACTGGCTCAACGACTGCTTCTTCGATTTCCGGCTCGTACTGTGCAACTACTGGCGCAACGGACGCTTCTTCGATCTCCGGCTCGTGCTGCGCAGCAGGCGCTTCAACAATCAGTTCTTCTGCCTGAGGCTCTTCTTCGACAGGTGCTACGTCCGGATGGATTTCCTCCTCCGGTAGCACTTCCTCTTCAATTGCCGTGATCGGCTTGGACACCACCGCTTCCGGCTGTGCCCGTTGTTCTTCGGCTACGTGCTCAGTGACGGCAACCGTCTCTTCCGCCTGCGCTTCGGCGCTTGCTAACGCGCTCTCTTCAGCGATCGGCTGTTGCGCCGCTTCGGCCGGTTGCTGCTCTTCCGCAGGCTGCTGCTTCTCTTCTTCTTTGCCAAAGCCTAGCCAGGAAAAAAAGCCACGTTTTTTCTCTTTTGCCATTGTGTAACCACACTCCTCGATGGCTTATTCCCGGTAGCACGCTGTTCCCAGGGGATAAAAAAGTCAATTTTTTGTTCGTGAGCGGCGTAAAAATCAGGCAATTACGCGCGCCATATCAACTCAGTAGTCTAACACTTTCCAGCCAGCGCACCACAGCACCCTTTTTTACGTTTCTTCTGCCTGCCACGCCCGTTAAACTACGCAACAAATTATGACGAGTTGTGAGCAAAATGAGTAAATCCCCCCGCAGCAGCGGCGCTGCTGGCCAGATTCGTATCATTGGCGGACAGTGGCGCGGTCGCAAATTACCGGTGCCGGATAGCGCGGGTCTGCGCCCGACCACCGATCGCGTGCGTGAAACCCTGTTTAACTGGTTAGCGCCGGATATTCAGGAAGCGCGTTGTCTCGATTGCTTCGCCGGTAGCGGTGCGCTCGGCCTGGAAGCACTGTCACGCTATGCGGCGTCTGCTACGCTGCTTGAGATGGAACGTTCCGTCGCCCAACAGCTGTCGCAGAATCTGCAAACCCTGCGTGCGACGCAAGGCAACGTCGTGCAGACCAATACGCTACAGTGGTTGAGCCAACCCGGAGAGCCGTTCGATGTGGTGTTTGTTGATCCACCATTTCGTAAAGGATTACTGCTGGAGACGCTGACGCTGCTGGAAAACAACGGCTGGCTGGCAGAGAACGCACTGATTTACGTCGAAAGCGAAGTGGAGCACGGCACGCCTGTGGCGCCCGCTAACTGGGACTTGTACCGCGAAAAAATTGCCGGTCAGGTGGCATATCGCCTTTATCAACGCCAACAGGAGACGCACGATGTGGCTTAATCTGGGACGATTACTGATGATTTGCGTCTGGGCATTTCTGCTGCTCAATCTGGTGCATCCTTTCCCGACACCGCTGCGCTACTTTGTGCATGTGGCACTGTTCTTTATGGTGATCATGCACGGCTTGCAGCTGGTGTTGCTGCGCGCTACCCAACCGAAAGAGGCGCCAAAACTCAGTGGCGTCACGCAAGCGAAGATTTTCTTTTTTGGTGTGTTTGAACTGCTGGCGTGGCAGAAAAAGCATTACCCGAAGATGTAACGATACGGGCCGCTGCAGCGGCCCGTTTTATTGCGCAGGCGTGAAACTGACAAAGCGACTGCCCTGCATTTTCAACTCTCCCTTCGCGCCCTTATCGATATGATGATAGTCATCGGCGCTCACCACCACCTTGATATCACTCGCCCCATTGAGTGGATGAAACCAGGCTTCGTACTTCATATCTTCAGCCACAATCTCTTCACGCTGGCGCGAACGGCGATTGGGGGAAGGGAACTCACGTTTGGTTTTCACTTCTACGCTCAGTGAGCGAATCGGTGAAGCATCATTTACCGCGGTTTCACGGCGTTGCTTAATAAACTGACGGGTCGCCAATACGGCAATAATCGCCAGAACGATGAAAAAGATTAGCGGTGGTTTGCTCATGTTTTCTCTCGCACTTTGCGTTAATGTCGGAACAGTAAAAGACGATAAAGCATACAACCAGAGTTGACCGATTGTCACATTCGTCGCCGGTAACTTACACTGAGATCGCGATTTTGGGAAAATTCATGACTCTGAACAGCACGTTCAGAAAAGGGAGAAAACATGCTTTGGTCTTTCCTTGCCGTACTTTTTTCCGGTTGGCTGTACGTTGATGCTTCATACCGCGGCCCGCAGTGGCAACGCTGGCTGTTCAAACCCGTTACCTTGCTGTTGCTGGTCGCCTGGGCATGGCAAGCACCCACACTGAATACCACCGACTATCTGATCCTGGCTGGCCTGATTGCCACTCTGGTCGGTGATGCACTGACGTTACTGCCTCGCCAGCAAATGCTCTATGCACTGGGTGCATTCTTCTTGTCACATCTGTTCTACACCATCAGCTTTGCTGCCCACATGACCATGAGTTTCTTCTGGCCGATTCCGGTCACGCTGCTGGTGATTGGGGTGGTGGTGATTGGCATTATCTGGTCGAAGCTGGAGGATTTGCGCTGGCCGATCTGTACCCTAATTGGGATGACGCTGGTGATGAACTGGATGGCGGCAGAGAATTACTTCTTCCGCCCGACGGATTACAGCTTCTCACTATTGGTTGGCGCCGGACTGCTGCTATTAGGCAACATTATCTGGTTTATCACCCATTATCGCCGCCGTTTCAGTGCCGATAGCGCCATTGTTGCCGCTTGCTACTTCGCCGGCCACTTTATGATTGTGCGTTCGCTGTGGCTGTATTGAAGAAAAGATGACCTTTTGCTTGACTCTGGAGTTGACTCCAGAGTGTAGCATTCGGGATGCGGGCAGTGGCCCGCATTGATCCCGGAGGCTCTATGCACGCCCATTCTCATTCATGCCGTTGTGGAAAATCCCACAGCAAAACCCAGCCGCTGTGCGCCATTCGCAGTGTTTCACCTACGACGCTGAAAATCTCAGCCGCCCTCCCCGCCACACCAGAAAGTGGTTGCGGTTGCTGTGACAACGACAGCGGCAGTCCCGGCGGCGAAAGCGACGCCGAAAGCGACAGGCCCTCATCCACATCTCATCAATTCCGCTGGCAGATTGCCGGAATGGATTGCCCCAGCTGCGCGCGAAAAATTGAAAGTGCTGTACAACAGCTGGCGCAGGTGCGCACCGCTCGCGTGATTTTTGCCAGTGAAAAACTGGTGGTGGATGCCGACCAGGATATTCGCCCGGCCATCGAACAGGCCGTCAAAAATGTCGGTTTTACCCTGACCTCAAACGATCCGCAATCTCAGCCCGCACCGCAACGCCGCTGGCAGGAAAATGCCGGTTTGCTGTTACTGGCGCTGCTGATGCTTGCCAGTTGGCTGCTGAGCCAGGTTTCTCCGGTATGGGGCGATCGCCTGTTTGTAGTGACCACGCTGATCGGCCTGGCTCCGATTGCATTCAGTGCGTGGAAACTGCTGCGAGGCGGTTCACCCTTCAGTATCGAAACCCTGATGACCCTTGCCGCCACCGGTGCGTTGGTGATTGGCGCACATGCCGAAGCCGCGATGGTGCTGTTGCTGTTCCAACTGGGTGAACGGCTGGAGTCATTTGCAGCTTCTCGCGCACGACGCGGTGTGACGGCGTTAATGGCACTGCGCCCCGATACTGCTACGCGTTTGAAAGGCACGCAGCGCGAGCAGGTGGCGCTGGCTGACTTGCATCCTGGCGATACGATTGAAGTCGCGGCTGGCGGTCGTTTGCCGGCCGATGGCGAGCTGCTGAACCAGAGCGCCAGTTTTGATGAAAGTGCGCTGACGGGCGAGTCCGTGCCGGTTGCCCGTAAGCCGGGCGAAACGGTGATGGCTGGCGCCACCAGCGTGGATCGCCTGGTCACGCTGAAAGTCATCTCCGAACCTGGCCAGAGCGCGATTGATCGCATCCTGCAGCTCATCGAAGAAGCTGAAAGCCACCGTGCACCGGTTGAGCGCTTTATCGATCGCTTCAGCCGCATCTATACACCCGCCATTATGTTGCTGGCGCTGTTGGTAATGGTGCTACCGCCACTACTGGCAGGGGCCGCCTGGTTGCCGTGGATTTATAAAGGCCTGACGCTGCTGTTGATTGGTTGCCCTTGTGCGCTGGTGATTTCTACCCCCGCTGCAATCACCTCTGGCTTAGCGGCGGCCGCGCGACAGGGCGCCCTGATCAAAGGTGGCGCCGCGCTGGAACGTCTCAGCCGCATCCAGACCATCGCATTCGATAAAACCGGTACCCTCACACTGGGTAAACCGCAGGTGACCGAGGTCGAATCTTTCAGTGCGATGGAAGCAAATGCACTGCTGAGCATTGCGGCGGCAGTGGAGCAAGGTTCCAGCCATCCATTGGCGATCGCCATCGTGCGTGAGGCCGAAAAGCGCCAGCTCAGGCTACCGCGCGCCCGGCAGCAGCAAACGCTGGCTGGCAGCGGCATCCGTGCGCAGATTGATGGCGTGACCTATCAGCTGCTGGCACCACGCGATGCCAGCACGCTCACGGTCGATCAGCAGCAGGCGATCGCGCAACGGGAAGCTCAAGGTAAAACTGTGGTGGTGCTGTTACAGGATGAGACCGTCATCGGCACCCTGGCGTTGCAGGATCAGCTACGTGAGGAAGCCGTCACGGCGCTGGCGCAGTTGCAAGCGCTGGGCATCAATAGCCTGATGCTGACTGGCGATAACCCCCGTGCGGCGGCGTCGATGGCGGCGCAACTCAACATCGATTATCGCGCCGGCTTGTTGCCTGCCGATAAAGTGGAGATGGTGCGCAAACTGGAGGAGCAGCAGCCGCTGGCCATGGTAGGCGATGGCATTAACGACGCCCCGGCGATGAAAGCGGCCACGATTGGCATTGCCATGGGCAGCGGCACCGATGTCGCGCTGGAAGCCGCCGACGCCGCGCTGACACAAAACCGTCTGGCAATTCTGCCACGCACTATCGCACTGGCCCGTCGCACGCGCGCCATCATCCGTCAAAACATCGCGATAGCGCTGGGGCTGAAAGGCATTTTCCTGATCACCACACTGCTCGGTTTCACCGGTTTGTGGCTGGCGGTGCTGGCAGATTCAGGTGCAACAGCGCTGGTCACAGCCAACGCTTTGCGATTGCTGCGACAGCGTTAAGCCGTGCCCTTCTGAATCAGATACTGGTACGGCAGCGTTTCCGTCTGCTGTGCCAGCAACTGATGTTCCATAAAGCGGCAAAAACCGGGAATATCACGCGTGGTGGCCGGATCATCGGCAATGATCAGTAAGGTTTCGCCCGCCTGCATGGTGCGCACGGTTTTGCGCACCATCATTACCGGCTCAGGGCAGCGCAGGCCAAGGGCATCAAGCTTGTGGTCCGGCGCAGAAAAGGGATCGCTCATGATTCTCTGTCTTCATTCAAGATGGGCGCTCATTCTAGCGCGCTAAATGCACAGCGCAAGGCGATAACGATTGCGTTAAAATTAACCATTGCATTAATTGCGCAACGCGCTAAGATGCCGCCGTTTTTTTACCAAATTGCTTAATCCTCGAAATAATTCGCGTTTTAGCAAGGCGGCAAGTGCGTGTATCCCCAGGAGCTTACATAAGTAAGTGGCTGGGGTACGCGAACGTAGCCAACGAAGCGACAACGCAAAGTATGAAGAGGATTGTTGGGTTCCCTCACCCCATTACTCAAAAAGGTCAGACATGATTGATTTCTCTGCACGTCAGCGCATGCATGCGCTGTTTTGGCTTTCCCTATTCCATCTGCTGGTGATCACTTCCAGTAACTATCTGGTCCAGCTGCCGGTTTCCATCTTCGGCTTCCACACCACCTGGGGTGCCTTTAGCTTTCCATTTATCTTCCTCGCTACCGATCTCACCGTGCGCATCTTTGGCGCGCCGTTAGCCCGTCGTATTATTTTGGCGGTGATGATCCCGGCGCTGTTTATCTCTTACGTGGTGTCCTGTGTGTTTTACCAGGGCGAATGGCAAGGATGGGCATCGCTGGAACAGGTGAATCTGTTTGTCGCACGTATCGCCAGTGCCAGCTTTATGGCCTATGCGCTCGGTCAGATTCTGGATGTCCACGTTTTTAACCGTTTGCGTCGTTTACCGCAGTGGTGGATCGCCCCTGCTGCAGCCATGTTCCTCGGCAATATCAGCGATACGCTGGCCTTCTTTTTCATCGCCTTCTACAAGAGCCCGGACCCGTTCATGGCCGCGCATTGGGTGGAGATCGCACTGGTGGATTACAGCTTCAAAGTGCTGATCTGCATGATTTTCTTCCTGCCTGCTTACGGTGTGTTGCTGAACAGCCTGCTAAAACGTCTGGCAGAGCGCTCGACACAGCGTCAGATCAATTTCGGCTAATTGCACATAGACGAAACGTCGCAGCGCGCTAAGATTTCCTGACAAACCGGCGGTTGCTTTTGACCGCCGATTCCGTTTTTATACCGGGTAGAAAGCACCTGACTGGAATCATCAAAGGGAAAAGAATGCGTAACTTAGTGAAATATGCGGGTATTGGTTTGTTGGTGTTAGGTCTTGCGGCCTGTGATCAGAAGAAAGAAGATGCGGCGGCAGGCAGCAACGGTGCCAGCGCCAGCCAGTCAGCCCAGACGGTGAACCTGATGGACGGCAAACTGAGCTTCAGTCTGCCGGCGGGCATGTCTGATAAAAGCGGTAAACTCGGTTCTGAATCTACCAATATGCATGTGTACGCCGATGAAACCGGCCAGCGCGCGATTATTGTGATTGCGGGCGATCCGACCAACGAAGCGCTGGATGCCTTGTCACAGCGTCTGGAACAGCAGCAACGCGGTCGCGATCCGCAGTTGCAGGTCGTTTCTAACAAAGCGGTGACGCTGAAAGATCAGCCAGCTCAGCAGTTGGATACCGTGATTTCGGCCAACAACCAAACCTCATGGTCTTCCGTGATTCTGGCAAAAGTGGATGGCAAATTGCTGACCCTGCAGATCACTCTTCCAGCCGACAATCAGCAGCAGGCACAGAGCGATGCTGATGCGATCGTGAAAAGCATCACTCTCAAGTAATGCTTTATAGGTGCGCATAAAAGCGCACCCTTCGAAAATCTCATCCATTGCGTTCAGGGTCGCCTTTAATGGCGACCCATTTCATACCTTACAATCTCACCGGCGAAATATGCCAAATCTCATCCGCGTACTCCTGGATCGTCCTGTCTGCTGAGAAGTAGCCCATGTTGGCGATATTCAATGCCGCACGGCGCTGCCACTCATCCGGCTGACGATAAAGCTTGTCCACCTTATCCTGCGCATCCACATAGCTGCGATAATCGGCCAGCAGCTGATAGTGATCGCCGAAGTTCACCAGCGCATCAAACAGATTGCGATAGCGACCTGGCTCTCCCGGGCTGAATGCACCACTGGCAATTTGCGTTAGCGCCTGGTGCAGCTCGGCATCTTCCTCATAATATTTACGCGGGTTGTAGCCATCCTTGCGCAACTGCTCGACCTGCGGTGTGGTGTTGCCGAAGATAAAGATATTCTCCGCACCCACATGCTCGCGCATCTCGACGTTCGCACCATCCAGCGTGCCGATGGTCAACGCGCCATTGAGGGCAAACTTCATGTTACTGGTGCCGGACGCCTCGGTACCCGCTGTAGAGATCTGCTCGGAGAGATCCGCCGCCGGAATAATGATCTGCGCCAGGCTCACGCTGTAGTTAGGAATAAACACCACCTTCAGCTTGTTCTTCACCTGCGGATCGTTGTTGATCACGTTGGCAACATCGTTGATCAGATGGATGATGTGCTTCGCCACGTAATAGGCCGATGCGGCTTTACCGGCGAAGATATTGACGCGTGGCACCCAATCCGCGGTGGGATCGGCTTTGATGCGGTTATAACGGGTGATGACGTGCAGTACGTTAAGCAGCTGACGCTTATATTCATGGATACGTTTGATCTGCACATCGAACAGCGCATGCGGATCCAGCACGATATCCATGTTCTTCGCCACCCAATCCGCCAGACGTTTTTTATTGGCGAATTTGGCGTCGGAAATTTGCTCGATAAAGGCCGGATAATCAACGTGTGGCGTCAGATCACTCAGCTGACTGAGGTCGGTTCGCCAGGTGCGACCAATCGTCTCATCCAGCACATCAGAAAGCGCCGGGTTAGCCAGCGCCAGCCAGCGACGCGGCGTCACGCCGTTGGTTTTATTACAGAAACGCCCCGGGAACAGGCGCGCAAAATCAGCAAACAGCGACTGCACCATCAGATTGGAATGCAGCTCTGAAACGCCATTCACTTTATGGCTGACCACCACCGCCAGCCACGCCATGCGCACCTTACGGCCGTTGTTTTCGTCGATGATCGAGATGCGTGACATCAAATCCCAATCATCCGGATAGTATTCCTGGATGGTTTTCAGGAAGTAATCATTGATTTCAAACACAATGCTGAGGTGGCGCGGCAGAATCTTGCCGAACATATCCACCGGCCAGGTTTCCAGCGCTTCACTCATCAATGTGTGGTTGGTGTAAGAGAACACCTGGCAAGTGACCTCAAAAGCGTCATCCCAGCTGAACTTGTGATCGTCGATCAACAAGCGCATCAATTCAGGGATGGCTAAAACCGGGTGGGTGTCATTGAGATGGATAGCAATTTTATCCGCCAGGTTGTCCCAGGTTTCATGCATTTGCCAGTGGCGACTCAAAATATCCTGCACCGTGGCGGAGACGAGGAAATACTCCTGACGCAAACGCAGTTCACGACCAGAATCGGTAGAATCATCCGGATAGAGCACGCGCGATACGTTCTCTGAATGGTTTTTATCTTCCACCGCCGCAAAGTAATCCCCCTGGTTAAACTTGCCGAGGTTGATCTCATTGCTGGCCTGCGCGCTCCACAAGCGCAGCGTGTTGGTGGCATCGGTGTCGAAACCCGGAATGATTTGATCGTAAGCCGCCGCGATAATCTCTTCGGTTTCCAGCCAACGTACGCGCGCACCTTCATGCTGCAGACGGCCACCAAAGCGGACTTTGTAGCGGGTATTGAAGCGCTGGAACTCCCACGGATTGCCATATTCCAGCCAGTAATCCGGCGATTCACGCTGCTGACCGTCGACAATGTTCTGCTTGAACATGCCGTAGTCATAACGAATGCCATAACCGCGTCCCGGTAAGCCGAGGGTGGCGAGCGAGTCGAGGAAACAGGCCGCTAAACGACCCAGGCCGCCATTGCCAAGCCCCGGATCGTTCTCTTCGTCCATCAGTTCACTGAGGTCGAGCCCCATCTCGTCCAGCGCCTGATTGAGATCGTCATAGATGCCCATCGCCAGCAGTGAATTGCCCAACGTGCGTCCCATCAGGAATTCCATCGACAGGTAGTAAACCTGACGCACATCCTGCGACAGCTGCGCACGGCTTGAGCGCAACCAACGTTCCACCATACGATCGCGCACTGCCAGCAAGGCGGCGTTAAGCCACTCATGCTGATTGGCGATCGACGGGTCTTTACCAATAGTAAACATCAGTTTATAGGCGATTGAGTGCTTCAGTGCGTCAACCGTTAGCGTGGGTGAGGCATAGGTGAAAGGTGCATTCATATCCAGTATCCCAATCTCTGATTACAGCAAACGTTGATAAAGATCGCGGTAGGCTTGTGCGGCCACCTGCCAACTAAAATCCATCCCCATCGCCTGCCGCTGAACGTAGCGCCAGAGAGAAGGACGGGACCAGAGGACAAAAGCACGTCGAATCGCCCGCAACAGCGACCAGGCGTTACTGTCTTCAAAACTGAAACCGCTTGCGACCCCGTCAGCGAGGTTCTCCAGCGAACTGTCCTGCACGGTATCTGCCAGCCCGCCGGTGCGGCGCACTAGCGGCAACGTGCCGTATTTCAAACCGTACAACTGAGTTAAGCCGCACGGTTCAAAACGGCTCGGCACCATAATCACATCGGCGCCACCGACAATGCGGTGTGAGAAGGCTTCGTGATAACCGATCTGCACGCCGACGCTGCCTGGATGTTCCGCCGCCGCAGCGAGGAAACCTTGTTGTAACTCTGCATCGCCCTGGCCCAACAGCACCAGCTGGCCGCCTTGCGCCAATAGCCCCGGTAACGCTTCCAGCACCAGATCCAGCCCTTTCTGTTTGGTCAAACGGCTGATGACACAAAATACGGGGACTTTGTCATCCACCTTCAGGCCCATGGCGATCTGCAATTGGCGCTTGTTCTCCGCTTTGCTCTCCAGCGTTTCCCGGTCGTAACGCGCCGTCAGCAGCAGGTCGTGCGCCGGGTCCCAAATGCCTGGGTCAACGCCATTCAGGATGCCACTCAGCCGGCCCTCTTTGAGCCGCTGCTCCAGCAGCGCTTCCATGCCATAACCAAATTCTGGCCGGGTGATTTCCAGAGCATACGTCGGGCTGACTGCCGTAATATGATCGGCATAAAATAATCCCGCCTTGAGGTACGAAATTTGTCCGTAGAACTCCAAGCCATGCATGGTGAAGAAACTGCGCGGGATCTGGATCTCATCCAGATGGCGCGCATTGAACAACCCCTGATAAGCCAGATTGTGCACGGTAAACACCGTTTTTGCCGGGTGTCCACGGGCCGCGATGTAAGCACAGGTTAACCCTGCGTGCCAGTCATGCGCGTGCACCACATCGGGTTGCCAGTAGGTATCCAACCCGCTGGCCAGTTCGGCGCCCATCCAGCCCAGCAGCGCAAAACGCAGATAGTTATCCACGTAGGCAAACTGCGATGTGTCGTGATAAGGGCTGCCGGGACGCTCATACAATCCCGGCGCATCAATTAAATAAATGCCAACTCCATTGAATTGTCCAAATAATAAACGGACCGGGCCAGCAAAAGTATGCAATTCCGCAACGATCTCGGTGTCAGGAATCCCTTTACGCAGATCCGGATAAGCGGGAAGCAATACCCGCGCATCCGTACCACCCGCAATCTGAGCCTGAGGCAATGCGCCGACGACATCAGCTAACCCGCCGGTTTTCAGCAGCGGGAAAAGTTCTGAACAGACATGTAAAACCTGCATCCTGGACCCCTATTGTGTTATCGCGCGCGTTCCCCGCGGCGATTGCCTGTGTGCTTGCTCGTTGCGTTCGTGGTCAGCCAGCCAATTTGGCCAGCATGGCGCGCGTCACCAAAACGATGCCTTCTTCTGAACGGTAAAAACGGCGGCTGTCTTCATCTGGGTTTTCACCAATCACCATGCCTTCCGGAATCACGCAGGCGCGATCAATCACGCAACGGCGCAGACGACAGGAACGATTGATCACCACATCCGGTAACAGCACCGATGAGTCGATATTGCAAAACGAGTTAATGCGCACGCGTGGGAACAACACCGAATTCACCACCACGGAACCGGAGATAATGCAGCCGCCGGAAACCAGTGAATTCATCGTCATGCCGTGGCTGCCCGAACGATCCTGCACAAATTTGGCGGGCGGCAAGGGTTCCATATGCGTACGGATTGGCCAGTCGTGGTCGTACATATCCAGTTCCGGCGTGACCGAGGCCAGATCGAGATTCGCGCGCCAGTAAGCTTCCAGCGTTCCGACGTCACGCCAGTAAGGCTCGGCGTTTTCATCGTTCTGTACGCACGACAACGTAAAGGAGTGCGCGTAGGCTTCACCGCTGGCGACAATTTTTGGCAGTAAATCCTTGCCGAAATCGTGGCTCGATTCAGGGATCAGCAAATCCTCTTCCAATAGCTGGTAGAGGTAATCAGCGTTAAACACGTAGATCCCCATACTGGCTAACGCTTTGGTGTCATCGCCCGGCATCGACGGTGGCTTCGGCGGTTTTTCCACAAAATCCACCACGTTGTTGTCCGCATCCACCGCCATCACACCAAACGCCGTGGCTTCGGCGAGCGGCACCGGTAAGCAGGCGATGGTGCACTTCGCGCCACGTTCAGCGTGATCGAGCAACATCCGCGAGTAATCCATTTTGTAGATATGATCCCCGGCGAGAATCACGATGTATTGCGCTCGATAGCGGCGAATGATGTCGAGGTTCTGCGAAACTGCATCGGCGGTACCGCGATACCAATGCTCGGTGGATGCACGCTGCTGCGCCGGCAGCAAATCGACAAATTCATTCATCTCTTCGTTGAATAACGACCAGCCACGCTGGATGTGCTGCGTTAACGTATGCGACTGATATTGCGTGATCACGCCGATGCGCCGAATACCCGAATTGATACAATTCGACAGCGCAAAGTCGATGATGCGGAACTTGCCGCCGAAATGAACGGCAGGTTTGGCGCGTTTCGCGGTGAGATCTTTCAGACGCGTACCGCGCCCGCCAGCAAGGATCAACGCCACCGTTTGTGTAGGGAGCTGGCGCGCCAGCATCAGTGGATCTGTTCTATCTAACTTAACCATGTCTGACTCCTTATGATTGCTTTAGGAACACACACACGCCGTGTGCGGGCCCGTGCCAGACAGTTGTCAGGATGGGGTTATCTTCCCCGGCGAAAGGAGGAATGGCACGCCACTCTCCGTCTGGTAAGGCAAGGTCACTCACCGATTCCGTGGCGTTGATTGTTATTAACCAGCGGCTGGAGAGCAGGATCTGCATTCTGTGCGCCCCCTGTTCCCACTCCTCATTTCCCAGTGGTTTGCCGCTGGCATTGAACCACTGCACATTGCCATCGCCCTCCTGCCACCAGCGATCCGCTGTCAGTGCAGGAATGCGCTGACGCAGCCGGATTAACGCGGCAGTGAAGTCGACTAGTCCAAAATCATCCTGATGCCAGTGCAACCAGGTGAGTGGGTTGTCCTGACAGTACGCGTTATTGTTACCGTGCTGGCTGTGACCGCGTTCGTCCCCGGCCAGCAGCATCGGTGTACCTTGCGCCAACAGCAGCGTGGTCAGCAGAGCATGCACGCTACGCCGACGACGTTCGACAATATCGAAATTGACCTGTAGCCCCTCTTTGCCATGGTTGTGGCTGAAGTTGCTGCTACTGCCGTCACGATTGTCTTCGCCATTGGCCTGATTGTGTTTATTGTTGAAGCTCACCACGTCGCGCAGCGTAAAACCGTCATGCGCGGTGATCAGATTGATACTGGCGTGCGGCAAGCGTCCCTCTCGCTGGAACACATCGCTGGAGGCGGCAAACCGCCGGGCAAATTCGCCATTATTGAGCTGGCCGTGCAGCCAGTAACGGCGCGCGGCATCGCGGAAATGGTCATTCCATTCCGCGAATCCTTCGGGAAAATTGCCCACCTGATAGCCGCCGGGGCCGATATCCCACGGTTCAGCAATCAATTTGACCTGTGACAGCACCGGACAGGCTTTAATAGCGGTGAACAGCGGCGCATCCTGCCGATAGTCCGGCGTACGACCCAGCACGCTGGCGAGGTCAAAACGGAAGCCATCGATATGGCAGTCCCGCACCCAATAGCGCAGCGCTTCTAATGCCCATTCCATCACCTGCGGATCGCTGAGATTGAGCGTGTTGCCGCAGCCGGTCCAGTTTTGATATTCACCCTGCGCGTCGAGCCAGTAATAGCTGGCGTTATCCACGCCGCGCAGTGAAATGTTGGGGCCAATCTCTTCCAGCTCGGCAGTGTGGTTGAACACCACATCAAGGATCACTTCGATACCCGCCGCATGCAGCGCTTTCACCGCCTGCTGAAACTCCTGCAAGGGCGTTAAACCCTGCTCGCCGGACGCGTAGCGGGGATCCACCGCCCACAGCGCGAACGGGTTGTAACCCCAGTAATTACTCAGCCCGAGTCGTAGCAGACGCGGCTCGCTGGCGAAGTGCGCTATCGGCAGCAGTTCCAGCGCGGTAATACCGAGATGGCGCAAGTACTTCACCATAGCAGGATGGCCCAGTGCCGCATAAGTCCCGCGCAGCCTTTCCGGAATTTCCGGATGTTGCCGGGTTAAGCCGCGCACGTGCGCCTCATACGCCACCGTCTTGCCCCACGGCGTACGCAGTGGTTTCTCATCATCCCAGTCAAAATCTTCAGCGATCACCAGCGATTTGGGCGCAATGGCGGCGTTATCCTGCTCATCCGGCTGCTGCTCACCACCGCTAAAACGCGGATCGTCGGGAATATCCCCCACCACCGCTTTCGCGCAGGGATCGACAAGTAATTTTGCCGGGTTGAAACGATGTCCTTGTTGCGGTGCCCATGGTCCGTGCACGCGATAGCCGTAACGCTGGCCGGGCTTTAATGCCGGAAAATAGCCGTGCCAGATATCCCCACTGCGCGCGGGCAGCGCAAAGCGCCGTTCAACGCCGTGCGCGTCAAACAGGCACAGCTCCACTTGCTCGGCATGGCGGGAAAACAGCGTGAAGTTTACGCCGCGCCCATCATAATGGGCGCCCAACGGCATCGGCTGCCCGGTCTCCAGCATCAGTCGCCCTCCCGCACCAGCCAAATCGTGGCCAGCGGCGGCAAGACCAGGCTAAGCGATTGCGGCCGACCGTGGCTCTCAATCACATCGGTATGCACCACCCCATGATTGCGCACATCACTGCCGTGATAATCCTGTTGGTCGGTGTTCAGTACCTCACGCCAGCCGCCTTGCTGATTAACGCCAAAGCGATAGTCATGGCGCACCACCGGCGTGAAATTACTGGCGACAATGATTTCATTGCCGTCACGATCGCGACGTGCAAACACAAACACCGAGTTTTCATGATCGTCGACCACCAGCCATTCAAAGCCCTGCGCATCGAAATCCAGTTGATGTAATGGCGTGAAGTGTTTATAGCTGTGGTTGAGATCGCGCACCAGACGCTGTACGCCGTTGTGCCAGTTGTCTTCGCCCTCCAGCAGATGCCAGTCGAGGCTCGAATCGTGATTCCACTCGCGGCCTTGAGCAAACTCGTTGCCCATAAACTGCAGCTTTTTACCGGGGAAGCCCCACATCCAGCCGTAATAGGCACGCAGGTTGGCAAACTTTTGCCACGCATCGCCGGGCATGCGATCAAGAATCGAGCGTTTACCGTGCACCACTTCATCGTGCGACAGCGGCAGCACGAAGTTTTCGGTGTAGTTGTACAGCATGCCAAACGTCATCAGGTTGTGATGATAACGACGATGCACCGGGTCAAGCTTCATATAGTCCAGCGTGTCGTGCATCCAGCCGAGGTTCCACTTAAACCAGAAGCCGAGGCCGCCATCTTCAGAAGGGCGTGTCACACCCGGATAATCGGTGGACTCTTCTGCCACGCTGATGGTGCCCGGTGCAGCGCGGCCCAGCGTGCGGTTGGTGTGGCGCAGGAACGATATAGCTTCGAGGTTCTCACGGCCGCCGAAGTGATTGGGCACCCATTCGCCCTCTTTGCGGCTGTAATCGCGGTAGATCATCGATGCCACGGCATCCACACGCAGGCCATCAATGCCAAAGCGCTCCATCCAATACAGCGCGTTGCCGGAGAGATAGTTACTGACTTCGCGGCGACCAAAGTTGTAGATCAGTGTGTTCCAGTCCTGATGGTAGCCTTCACGCGGATCGCTGTGCTCATACAGTTCGGTGCCATCAAATTTCGCCAATCCGAAATCGTCACTGGGAAAGTGGCCCGGCACCCAATCGAGTAACACGTTGAGGCCAGCATCGTGCGCTGCGGCGATAAAGTGGCGGAACTCATCGCGGGTACCAAAGCGGCGCGTGGGCGCATTCATGCCGAGAGGCTGATAGCCCCAGCTGCCGTCAAACGGATGTTCGTTGATCGGCAGCAGTTCAATGTGGGTGAAGCCCATCTCTTTGACGTAAGGCACCAGCTGTTCGGCCAGCTCTTTGTAGCTCAGCCAGAAGTTGTTGTCGGTGTGGCGGCGCCACGACCCCAGATGCACTTCGTAAATCGAGATCGGCTGATCAAACGCATTGGCGGCTTTGCGCTGCGGCTGCATCTCCACTTTCGGCGGCAGGCCGCAGATCATCGAGGCGGTTTGCGGGCGCATCTGTGCTTCAAAGGCAAACGGGTCGGCTTTGATGCGCATCTGCCCTGACGCATCAATAATTTCATATTTGTACAGCTGGCCATTCACCGCGCCCGGCACAAACAGCTCCCAGATACCCAGCTCACGGCGGAAGCGCATCGGATGGCGACGACCGTCCCAGAAATTGAATTCGCCCACCACGGAGACGCGACGTGCGTTCGGTGCCCACACCGAGAAACGGGTGCCGCTGACGCCATCGATGGTCGCGTTATGAGCACCTAGCGTTTCATACGGGCGCAGATGCGTGCCTTCGCCGAGCAGCCAGGCATCCATTTCGGCCAATAGAGGACCGAAGCGATAGGCATCATCGATCAGGTTTTGCTGGCCGTGCCAGGTGACCGCCAACTGATAGCGAAACAGGTTTTTACGGCGTGGGATCACACCGCAGAAGAAGCCGCGTGAATCGAGACATTTAAGCTGCGCGCATTTGCGTCCGGTGTTGGTTTCAATCACCCAGACTTCGGAGGCATCGGGCAGCAGCGCGCGCACTTCAAGGCCTTCGACAGTTTGGTGCATCCCCAAAAAAGAGAAGGGATCGGCATAATTCCCGGCAAAAAGGGCATTGATCGCCTGGCGATCGGGAAGCTCTGACATGACTTTCTTCCTATGATTTTGCGCAGGCGACCGGAGTGGACAACAATGCCGCCTCTGGTGCGCTGCTTTTCATTGAGCCATACGTACACCAGCAAGAGAGGACACCGTCCATGGGAGAAGATCTTTGCCGTGTACAACAACCATTCAGTTCGGAAAGCAAAAACAGTTAACAACCGGCACATCACTGTTAAATCATAGCTTGGGGCTGGCAGAAGCCAGGGGGGAAAGCAAAAAAATCTTGTCGGGCAAGCAAAAAGGGGAAGCGGATCACTTGTCAGGCGCAATTTGGGTTAAGTTTTGCAACCTGGTTGGCATAAAAAAGGCCGGGAAATCCCGGCCTGTCTGGTTTGTCGCTGCGCTTAGTCGATCAGCAAACGCAACATGCGGCGCAGCGGTTCAGCCGCGCCCCACAGCAGCTGATCGCCCACGGTAAAGGCGGAAAGGTATTCCGGCCCCATGTTCAGTTTGCGCAGACGACCAACCGGCGTGGTCAACGTGCCGGTGACGGCCGCTGGCGTCAGTTCACGCATGGTGATTTCGCGGTCATTTGGCACCACTTTCACCCATTCGTTATGAGAAGCCAGCAGCTGCTCGATTTCATTCAGCGGGATATCTTTTTTCAGCTTCAGGGTGAATGCCTGGCTGTGGCAGCGCAGTGCACCGACGCGCACACACAGACCATCCACTGGGATCACGCTGCTGGTGCGCAGAATCTTGTTGGTTTCTGCCTGGCCTTTCCACTCTTCGCGGCTCTGGCCATTATCCAGCTGCTTATCGATCCATGGAATCAGGCTGCCCGCCAGCGGTACGCCGAAGTTGTCGGTCGGCAAAGTGCCTGAACGGGTGAAATCGGTGACGCTGCGTTCGATATCCAGAATCGCCGAAGCCGGATCCTGCAGGGATTTCGCCACGTGGTCGTGCAACATGCCCATCTGGGTCAGCAGTTCACGCATATGGCGCGCACCGCCGCCCGACGCCGCCTGATAAGTAGCGACAGAGGCCCACTCCACCAGATCGTTAGCGAACAGGCCGCCGAGTGACATCAGCATCAGGCTGACGGTACAGTTACCGCCGACGAAGGTTTTGATACCGTTGTCGAGGCCCTGACGAATCACATTGTGGTTAACCGGATCGAGAATGATGATGGCGTCATCTTTCATGCGCAGCGTCGAGGCCGCATCAATCCAGTAACCCTGCCAGCCGCTTTCACGCAGCTTAGGGTAAACTTCACTGGTGTAGTCACCGCCCTGGCAGGTGATAATAATATCCAGCGCCTTCAGCGCCTCGATATCAAAAGCATCCTGCAGCGCACCGGTCGACTTGCCGCCGAATGTCGGTGCTGCCTGACCAAGCTGAGACGTGGAGAAGAAGACCGGATTGATCACATCAAAATCGCGTTCTTCACTCATGCGTGACATCAGCACAGAGCCGACCATGCCACGCCAACCAATAAAGCCTACATTCTTCATTTTCTGTCCGTCCGGGGCGTTTTCACTGTGCCCTTCGTGGTGCGAGGAAAAGACCAAGCGGAATATCCAGTTGATCTGCGTAATAATCAGGTTTACCTGCGACCTCCAACTCTACAAAATGCAGGCTTTCTGGCAAGTGAATTAATTCGATTGCGCCAACTTTTTCAGCAGTACAACTAATACTCCCCTCAATGAATCGAGGTACGTGCAGGCGGAAATTCGGAGTATCTCGATCGGCTACGCGAGTCAGCGCTCCGGAAGCCCATCGCCGCCAACGCACCTCAGTTGAAGAATGAAGGGAACAAGGGATGGCTTTTACCTATGACTGAAATGATATCTGCGACCATATTGCTGCTGTTGATTATGGATCCGCTAGGCAACCTGCCGATTTTTATGTCGGTGCTTAAGCATCTCGAACCCAAGCGCCGGCGCGCGGTGCTAATACGTGAAATGCTGATCGCACTGATCATCATGCTGCTGTTCCTGTTTACCGGCGAACGTATTCTGGCGTTCCTGAATTTGCGCACCGAAACCGTCTCGATCTCCGGCGGCATCATCCTGTTCCTCATCGCCATCCGCATGATTTTTCCCTCTGGCGAAACCAGTACCAGCGGATTACCTGCAGGTGAAGAACCGTTTCTGGTGCCGCTGGCGATTCCGCTGGTTGCAGGCCCTTCGCTGTTAGCCACGCTGATGCTGCTGTCACATCAATATCCCAATCAGATGTCACATTTGGTTGGCGCATTGCTGATTGCCTGGGGCGTTACCGTGGTCATTCTGCTGATGTCAGGACTGTTTTTACGCCTGTTGGGCGACAAAGGCGTTAACGCGCTGGAGCGGTTGATGGGCTTGATTTTGATTATGCTGGCAACGCAGATGTTCCTGGATGGGATCCGCGCTTATCTGAAACTGTAGCCATAGGAAGGGAAGATGCTGTTAACCCGATTTTTTACGATTATCAAAGATGGCTTTCTCAAGACATTTAACTTTTGTGGGCTGGAAAGACGTGCAGGCTACGTGGTGTTCCTCGTGTTTCAGGTGGTTTGGTTTTGCCTCTACCTGCAGCTGTTTGCCATGAAGAGTGGCGAAATTGCTTTCGTGCCGCTGCTGCTGTTTATTCTGCCGTTGCTGTCTTGTGGCAGCCGAAGGATTAATGATGCGGGTTATTCGCGAGGTGTTTTTATTCTCTTGCTCATCGCGCCCTATCTGCTGTTCCCTTTCCTCGCATTCCCTGCTTCGGTAGCGCGTAAGTAAATAGACAGCGGGCGGCACTTTGGCCGCCCGCTCGCAGGATTACTTCTGCTTCTTCTCAATCGGTTTGCCCGACCAGTAACCGGCCAGCAGCGAACCTGACAGGTTGTGCCACACCGAGAACAGCGCACCCGGCAAGGCGGCCAGTGGCGAGAAGTAGAGTTTGCCCAGCGTTGCCGCCAGACCGGAGTTCTGCATACCCACTTCCAGTGCCAGCGTGCGGCAGGTGGATTCGTCAAAGCCAAACAGCTTGCCGCCCCAGTAACCGCCCAGCAGGCCGATGGCGTTATGCAGGATCACCGCCGCAATCACCACCAGGCCGACAGAACCGATAAAGCCCTGAGAACCCGCTACCACTGCGCTGATAATCAGCAGAATGCAGACCATGGAAAATGCCGGCAGATAGGGCTCAACACGGCGCACCACGCTGTTCATTGAGTGGTGGATGATCAGACCCAGACCAATCGGGATAACCACGATTTTAATAATGCTGAGCAGCATGCCGATCACATCGACCTGAATGTGAGTATCGACATAGAAGCGCGTCAGTAGCGGCGTGGCGAAAACACCCACCAGCGCAGACACTGAAGAGATGGTCACGGACAGGGCCACATCGCCCTTCGCCAGATAGATCATCACGTTGGACGCGGTACCGCTGGCCACGCTGCCCACCAGGATCATCCCGGCTGAAAGGTCCGGCGGCATGTGGAATAGCTTAGCCAGGCCCCAGGCGGCGAGTGGCATCACCAGATAGTGCAAAAAGGTGCCGGCGATAACCGGTGCCGGACGTGTCAGCACACGTTTGAAATCATCAATATTTAGCGTCACACCCATGCCGAACATGATCAGCATTAGCAGGTAAGTGACCCACGGCCCAATGCCGAGGAATGTCGAGGGCGAGTAATACGCCGCGACCGAGAGCAGCACGGCCCAGAGCGGGAACAGGCGGGTTAATTTGGCGAGCATGGAGAGACTTCCTTAGATATTTTTTAATTTATTTCATATGCCACAGATGAAGTGCCGCGCGGGGAACGACCACAGCGACGGACGCGGGATCATAACATTTCATTATCGTGACGTAAGGCGGGAAGTCGCTGGCAGGATAAAATGCGGATCGTCTGCGGTCGATCCGCGCTTTGTAGAGAAATTACTCTGCTTTTTCCAGTAAAACGCGGTAGATCACACCACCGATTGCCGCACCGATGATCGGCATCAGCCAGAACATCCAGAGTTGCTGCAATGCCCAACCGCCCTGGAAAATCGCCACACCGGTGCTGCGTGCTGGATTGACGGAGGTATTGGTCACCGGAATGCTCACCAGGTGGATCAGCGTTAGCGCCAGCCCAATGGCAATCGGTGCGAAACCGGCCGGTGCGCGTTTATCGGTCGCGCCCATGATCACCACCAGGAAGATTGCCGTCATCACCGTTTCACAGATCATCCCGGCATGCAGGCTAAATCCGCCCGGTGAATGCTCGCCATAGCCATTCGAAGCGAACCCGCTGGCAGCGGCATCAAAGCCGGGTTTACCGCTGGCAATCAGATACAACACGCCGCCTGCGGCTGCGGCGCCGATTAACTGCACGATGATGTAAGGGATCACCTGAGCGGCCGGGAAACGCCCTCCCACCGTCAACCCTATGGTGACGGCCGGATTAAAATGCCCACCGGAAATGTGCCCTACAGCGAAGGCCATCACCAGCACCGTTAAACCAAATGCCAGCGCCACGCCGGCAAAACCAATCCCCACTTGTGGGAAGGTAGCGGCTAATACCGCGCTGCCACACCCGCCTAACACCAGAACAAACGTGCCTACCCCTTCAGCAACCAATCTTTGCATAGCCATTCCCTCAAAAATTGAATGTTTTCTCATTGGGACAATCGATAAGAGCGATTAAAACGTAACCGCTGATTAGCAGCGTAGTGGGATATGAAGACAATTCCAGTGGGGAAAACGAAGTAAATAGCTATGAATCATGGGGTTATCAAGAAATCACTGGTGCGAAAAATGCGCTGCCGTTTGGCTTAATTTATTGTTTAACGAAATTTATAAAATAAAAAAGCCGGACCAGGTCCGGCTTGATGGATTGCGCTAAAAATTTGCCTTAAGAACCAAAAAGATTCTTATGCAGCGCGCGCACCACTTCTTCTGCGTCTGGCGTTGGCACCAGGAAGCACAGGTTATAGCTGCTGGCACCGTAGCAAATCATGCGCAGATTAAACGGCTCAAGGGCACCAAACACCTCTTTACCGACACCGCAGGCTTTCGACAGGTTGTTGCCGATAATCGCCACCAGCGCCAGGTTCTCTTCCACCTCCACGCGGCACAGTGAAGAGAGTTCGGTCAGCAGTGCTTGCGTCAACAGGCTCTCACCGGTGGTCGAAGAACCGGTGGTATCCAGCGTCAGCGCCACGCTCACTTCTGACGTGGTGACCAGATCGACGGAGATGTTATGGCGAGCCAGAATTGCGAACACTTCAGCCAGGAAGCCGTGCGCGTGCAGCATGTTCAGGCTGTGCAGCGTCATCAGCGTTTGCTTACGACGCAGTGCCAGCGCACGGAACAGCGGTGGATTCTGGGTTTCATTGCACACCCGCGTGCCACCGGCAGCCGGATCTTTGCTCGAACCCACGAACACCGGAATGTCACTGCGCACAGCTGGCAGCAAGGTCGCCGGATGCAGCACTTTCGCGCCGAAGATTGCCATTTCAGCCGCTTCTTCGAAGGTAATTTCTTCGATGCGTTTCGCGGTGGGCACCACACGCGGGTCGGTGGTGTAGATACCGGCCACGTCAGTCCAGATATCCACACGCGACGCCTGCAGGGCTTCTCCCAACAGTGCTGCGGTATAGTCGCTGCCGCCACGTCCCAGCGTGGTGGTGCGCCCTTTGCCTTCGCTACCAATAAAGCCCTGAGTAACGACCAGTGCTTCTGCAACACGTGGAGCCAGTTGCGCGGTGGACAGCTCTTTCAGCGTGGCAACATCAGGCTCAGCACGACCAAAACGGTCGCTGGTGCGCATCACTTTACGCACATCAAACCATTCGGCATTGACCTGACGCTCACGCAGCACTTCCACGAACAGCAGGGTCGACATCAGCTCACCGTGGCTTACCAACTCATCGGTCAGCGCATGTGAGGTCGCCAGCGCAGTCGCTTCCGCCAGCATCAGGATGTTTTCCAGCATGCGATCAATCTCCTGGCGAATCACTTCAGGGGATTGCAGGCGATCAATGATGGCGTATTGAATGTTGCGAATTTCGTCCAGCAGGTGTGCGCGCTGCTCCAGTTCCCGGCCTTCAGCCAGAGAAACCAGCAGATTAGTCACGCCAGCAGACGCAGAGAGCACCACTAAACGGGTATTGGCATCAGAGAGCACAACATCCGCACTGCGGTTCATGGCATCAAAATCGGCAACGCTGGTGCCGCCAAATTTTGCCACGATCAGGTTTTGAGACATGTTACGAACCTCGTGTCAGATTAGCTTTCTCCCGTGGTTAAACGGAAGAGGTGATTTCAGCCTTGGCACAAGAGAAGAGCAGAATTGGACAGACAAGATCAGGAGATGAGTCACCAAAAGCACTTCACCTTGCGAAACGTCCGACTGCGGACGCTTCTGGTGACAACCCAGAGGATTCAGCCCCTGCAGCCGACAGGACAACACTCCGCGTGTTGTTCCATCTCGGCGTCGCACCCCATGATGTGTTGTCGCTGGATACGGATCCTCAAACACACTGCCTGGGCGACGCGCCTCTTCTGGCTTGCACCCAAAGGTGCAAGTCGCGGGCACAAAATACTGATTAATTTTGCTGCTGTCCAGCCTTGCAACACGTTGAAAATTCTTTTTTAGAATTACGCCAGCGCATCGCAGAACAAACGCTGGCAGCCACACCCGCCTAAAGTAGTCAACGGCGCGCAAAAACGCGGCTTTTTGCTGATGCGGCACAGGGAATTTTTTTGCCAGAACATCGACAATCACCGCCGGATTAACCTGAAACCTTGCGGCCACGGTCACAAATTTTTTCCCTTCGTTTGCAACTGTGGTCATACTGAAACCCGTTCGCGGTAGCGTATCAGCCACAAGAAATGCTTAGCACGCTGGGCCAGCAGGACGCGCCCGGCTGGAATGACGGTTCTTATTTCAACAAGAGTGTTGCCATGAAAAATATCAATCCGAAACAAACCGCAGCCTGGAAAGCGCTGCAGCAGCATTTTGACCAGATGAAATCGGTGCAAATCGCCGACCTGTTTAAAGATGATGCCGATCGTTTTGCGAAATTCTCTGCCACCTTCGATGACCAGATGCTGGTGGATTTCTCAAAAAACCGCATCACCCAGGAAACCCTCGATAAGTTACAGGCGCTGGCAAAAGAGACCGATCTGGCGGGCGCCATCAAATCCATGTTCTCTGGCGAGAAGATTAACCGCACCGAAGAGCGTGCCGTGCTGCACGTTGCTTTGCGTAATCGCAGCAACACGCCAATCATCGTGGATGGCAAAGATGTGATGCCAGAAGTGAATGCGGTGCTGGCGAAGATGAAAGGCTTCTCTGAGCGCATCATCAGCGGCGAGTGGAAAGGTTATACCGGCAAAGCGATCACCGACGTGGTGAACATCGGTATCGGCGGTTCGGATCTCGGTCCATTCATGGTGACTGAGGCGCTGCGCCCGTATAAAAATCACCTGAACATGCACTTTGTTTCTAACGTTGATGGCACGCACATTGCCGAAACGCTGAAAGATCTCAGCCCGGAAACCACCCTGTTCCTCGTGGCGTCTAAAACCTTCACCACGCAGGAGACCATGACCAACGCCCACAGCGCGCGCGACTGGTTCCTGAAAACCGCGGGCGACCAGCAGCATGTCGCCAAACACTTTGCTGCGCTGTCGACCAACGGTAAAGCGGTGGGCGAGTTCGGTATCGATACCGACAATATGTTTGAGTTCTGGGACTGGGTCGGCGGTCGCTATTCACTGTGGTCAGCGATTGGCTTGTCGATCATCCTGTCAGTGGGCTTCGAGAACTTCGAACAGCTGCTGAGCGGCGCACATGCGATGGACAACCACTTCGCCAACACGCCAGCCGAGCAAAACCTGCCGGTGCTGCTGGCACTGATCGGTATCTGGTACAACAACTTCTTTGGTGCCGAAACCGAAGCCATCCTGCCTTACGACCAGTACATGCACCGTTTCGCAGCGTACTTCCAGCAGGGCAACATGGAGTCCAACGGTAAGTACGTGGATCGCGAAGGTAACCCGGTGGATTACCAGACCGGCCCAATTATCTGGGGCGAACCTGGCACCAACGGCCAGCATGCGTTTTATCAGCTGATTCATCAGGGCACTAAACTGATCCCTTGCGACTTTATCGCCCCGGCGCAGACCCACAACGCACTGACCGATCACCATCCGAAACTGCTGTCGAACTTCTTCGCGCAGACCGAAGCGCTGGCGTTTGGCAAATCTCGTGATGTGGTGGAGAAAGAGTTTACCGATGCCGGTAAATCCGTTGAGTCTGTTGCCCACATCGTGCCGTTCAAGGTGTTCGAGGGTAACCGCCCAACCAACTCCATCCTGCTGCGTGAAATCACCCCGTTCAGCCTGGGTGCACTGATTGCGCTGTACGAACACAAGATCTTTACCCAGGGCGCGATTCTCAACATCTTCACCTTTGACCAATGGGGTGTTGAATTGGGTAAACAGCTGGCAAACCGTATTCTGCCAGAGCTGGAAAATGAATCGCAGATCAGCAGCCACGACAGTTCCACTAATGGCTTAATTAACCGCTATAAATCCTGGCGTTAATTTTCCTGCCGATACGAATAAGGCGGCTTAATTGCCGCCTTATTTCTATCAAACATGCGATAAACCTCGCAATTTTGTTATTTAGCGATCCCGTTACGGTTAGATAATTCTTAAAATGCGCTAAGGAAAATCGGAGTTTGTTTAAAATGAATAGCATGGCACTCATCAAAAAATGGATCTAATTCGCCCACCAAAAATAAGCATCTATTTGATTAATCTATCATTAAAAATTAAAGCACACTCAGGAAAATCTGATTAATCCCATTCCGTACCATTTTTTAATGCAAAAGTGAAAAATGCTGCCGTGTCAGCCACAACCACTCAAATATCCCGCCACCTGAAAAATATTCATTTAAAAAAAGCAGCTATCGCCAATTCGCCGTATTTATCACCAGAATAACCCCTGTTTTTCACCCTCTTTTACTGGCGATGAACTCTGGTAATTTGTTGCCCTATACTGAACGCGCCCGAAATTAGGGTACATCCTTCATTCATTTGTTTCTAAAAATGCAGGAAACGTTGTTATGAAAAAACTGATGGTTGCCGGTGCAGCCTTACTTTACGTTGCCGTTTCTTCCGCTGCGATTGCCGCATCGGAAGAAGCTGGTGCTGCAGCGGGCGCGCAGGCGGGAGCAATCTCGACCGGTGCCACGACCGCTGTGGGTATCGGCGCACTGGGCGCGTTAGTCGGTCTCGGCATCGCTGCTGCTGGCGGTGGTGACGGCGCAAATACCGGCACAACAACGACCACCACAACGAGCACCACGCGTTGATGTAGCACCTTTAAACATAACCACACAGACGTGTGGTTATTTTTTGCCTGGTTTTATTTTTGACAGGGATATACACAGTGCACCGACTCTCCTTGCTACTTTTCTGCCTGCTGCTGCAGGCCTGCACACAAACACAAAAAGGCCTGGAACAAACCGTGATGCTGGCCGTGAAAGGTCCGGATGATGTCACCGTCACCGATGAGCAGGTTGCCAGTCTCCCTTACGCCAGCCTGTATGCGCGGATTAATGAAGGGCCACGCATTTTTGTGGTGCTCGGTTATGACGAAAACGGCCAACAGAAATGGATCACTCAGGATAAGGCGATGCTGGTGATGCAGCATGGCAGGCTCGTCAAAACACTGGGGCTGGCCAGCAACCTTGATGAGGTCAGCAATCTGGCGCAAGACCCGCTCGCCGATCCACTGCATCTGCAAAACAACGCCAGCTGGACCCGCGTGGTGCAGTGGCGCGAGAAAGATCGCGTGCGCGCCGCGACCGCCGTATCTCGATTTCAGCGCGGCGATGACGCAGTGCTGAATGTGGCAGGCGAACACGTGCCATGTCGCGTATGGATCGAGACAGTCCGCATGGAGAGCCTGGGCGCAGAATGGCAAAACACCTTCTGGATCGATAACCGTGATGGCAGCGTTTTGCAGGCAAATCAAATGCTCGCCGCAGATGCCTTCCCAGTTGAAACCACTATTCTGAAGCCGGCAAAATCATGAAAATAATCTCCCCTCTGTTAACGGCCATCGCGCTGCTGACGGCCGGTTATGCGCTGGCAGATAGTCAGGTAACGGTGCATAACCTGCACAACCAAAACAGCCTGCAGATCGATCATGCGCAGAATCTGGCGCAGCTGGTCACCAACCCGGCACTGCACACCTGGTGGCCCGGTACGGTGATCGCTGAACGTGGCGCAACGGCGGTCGCACAGCAACATCAGCAACAGTTGCTAGCTGATTTACGCACCTGGCAGGCCGAAAGCGGCGATGCGCTGGCAGCGACAATTGGCGCAGTAATCCACCAGCTCAGCGCGATACAAGTTACCGGACGCCAGTTCACTTCACTCGATCCTGACTGGGTACGCCTGCGTCCAGAAGCCAATCGCACGCTACAGGGCAGCTACGACCTCTACACGCTGCCTCAGCCTGACCAGGTGCTGATTCTCGGCGCGCTGGAACATCCCGGCAAAGCAAGCTGGCAACCCGGTCGCACCGTGCGTGATTACCTTGATACCCACGATCGCCTGTCAGGAGCCGAGCGCAGTTTCGCCACGGTGATCTCGCCTTCGGGCCAGATGCAGCAGGTGCCGGTCGCCTACTGGAATCAACGTCACGTGGAAGTGGCACCCGGCAGCATCATCTGGCTGGGCTTTACCTCGTGGAGCCTGCCGTGGGGAAAAGCTGATTTGAATGCGCGCATGCTTTCTGTTCTGACACACCGGATTCCAGACTGATGAAAAAACAATTACTTCTCAGCCTGTTGGCTGCTTCTGTCTCTGCGGCATGCCAGGTGCACGCGGAAACCTGGCCGGAACCCATCGGGCCATCACAATCGGATTTCGGCGGCGTGGGTTTGATGCAGACCCCCACGGCACGCATGGCGAAAGAGGGTGAATTCAGCCTGAACTTCCGCGATAACGATCAATACCGTTACTACTCCGCTTCGTTACAGCTGTTTCCGTGGCTGGAAACCACCGTGCGTTACACCGACGTGCGCACGCGTCGCTATAGCGCAGTTGAAGGCTTCAGTGGCGATCAAAGCTATAAAGACAAAGCCTTCGATGTGAAGCTGCGTCTGTGGCAGGAGAGCTACTGGCTGCCTGAAGTGGCAGTCGGATCGCGTGATTTGGGCGGTACCGGCCTGTTTGACAGTGAATATCTGGTGGCAACCAAAGCCTGGGGACCGTTTGATTTCACCATGGGCATCGGCTGGGGCTACCTCGGTAACAGCGGCAGTATCAAAAACCCGTTCTGCTCCTACAGCGATAGCTTCTGTAGCCGTACCGGCGGTGGCTCGGCGGGTTCTATCAATGGTTCCCAGATGTTCCACGGTCCGGCAGCACTGTTTGGCGGCGTGGAGTATCAAACCCCCTGGCAGCCGCTACGTCTGAAGCTGGAATATGAAGGCAATGACTATCAGGATGACTTTGCCGGACGTCTGGAACAGCGCAGCAAGGTCAACGTGGGAGCGATTTATCGCCTGACCGATTGGGCCGATATCAACGCCAGTTATGAGCGTGGCAACACCTTTATGTTTGGCGTGACCGTGCGCACTAACTTCAACGATTTGCGCCAGTCGCACATTGATAGTGCCAAACCGGCTTATAACCCGCAGCCGCAGGGTGATCTGTTGCAACCGACGGTGGTAGCCAACCAGCTGACCGATCTGAAGTACAACGCCGGATTAAGCGGTCCGCGCATCCAGACCAAAGGCAGTACGCTGTATGTCTCTGGCGAACAGACGAAATACCGCGATACGCGTGAGGGCGTCGATCGTGCCAATCGCATCATCATGAACAACCTGCCGGCCGGCATTGATACCATAGATGTCACCGAGTCGCGTCTCAATATGCCGCAGGTGACCACCCGCACTGATGTCGCCAGTCTGCACAATGCGCTGAGCGGTTACCCGCTGGGTCATGAGCAGCCGCTGCAGCAGACGCGTGAGAATCCGGTCGATCCTGGCGAGACTGAACAAGGCTTCTTTATCCGCAAAGATCGCCTTCACTACAATCTGGCACCGGTGCTCAATCAGTCGGTTGGTGGGCCGGAAAGCTTCTACATGTACCAACTGGGCGTGATGGGCAGCGTTGATTACGCACTGACCGATCACCTGCTGGTTAGCGGCAGCCTGTTTGGTAACCTCGCCAATAACTACGACAAATTTAACTACAACGGCGCACCGGCTGACTCCACCCTGCCGCGCGTGCGTACCCATATTCGCGACTACGTCGAGAACAATGTCTACGTTAACGACCTGCAAGCCAACTACATGGGTTACCTCGGCAATGGCTTCTACGGCCAGGTGTACGGCGGTTATCTCGAAACCATGTACGGCGGTGTCGGCGGAGAAGTGTTGTATCGCCCAATCGACAGCAACTGGGCCTTTGGTGTTGATGCCAACTACGTGAAACAGCGTGACTGGGACAACATGATGCAGTTCACCGACTACAAAGCGCCAACCGGACACTTCACCGCGTACTGGCGTCCGTGGTTTATGCAGGATGTGTTGGTGAAAGCCAGCGTCGGTGAATATCTGGCGAAAGATAAAGGCGTGACGATCGATGTGTCGAAGCGCTTCGACAGCGGCGTGATGGTTGGCTTCTACGCCACCAAAACCAACGTGTCCGCCGAAGCCTATGGCGAAGGCGACTTCACCAAAGGCTTCTATATTTCGATTCCAATGGACCTGTTTACCGTGACGCCAACGCGTGGCCGTGCACAGGTGAACTGGGTGCCGTTAACGCGTGATGGCGGACAGATGCTGGGTCGTAAATATCAACTGTATGACATGACGTCAGATCGTGATGCGCGGTTTAATTAACGACAAGTGTGGAAGGTTGAAACGGCGTTGACCTCCAGGCGCATACCTGGAGGTTTCGGGGCCTTGCCTGGTTGGGCCCCGACTGAATGCTCTGCGTATCCTTTTACGCCATCAGCCCATCAATCCGCGTCATAACCCAGATTCGGTGCCAGCCAGCGCTCAACCTCGCTGACACTCATCCCTTTACGCGCCGCGTAATCTTCCACCTGATCGCGCTGAATCTGCGCCACAGCGAAGTATTTGCTGTCCGGATGGCTGAAATACCAGCCGGATACTGCCGCGCCCGGCCACATAGCAAAGGACTCCGTGAGCTTCATGCCAGTGTGCGTCTCCACATCCAGCAACTGCCAGATTTGCGCTTTCTCCGTGTGTTCCGGACAGGCCGGATAGCCCGGAGCAGGACGAATGCCCTGATAATTTTCGCGAATCAACTCTTCGTTACTCAGGTTCTCATGAGCGGCAAAGCCCCAAATCACCTTACGTACCCGCTCATGCAGATATTCGGCAAAAGCTTCTGCCAGACGATCTGCCAGCGCCTTGACCATGATCTTGTTGTAATCATCATGCTGCTGCTCATACGCTTCGGCCAGCGCATCCTCTTCCAGTCCACCGGTGACAGCAAACGCGCCGAGATAATCGGCTTTACCGCTGGATTTCGGTGCGACAAAGTCAGCTAAGCAGTAGTTGGCGAAGTCGGTTTTCTCGGTCTGCTGACGTAAGTGATGGCTCACACCTATCACCTGATCGCGGTTTTCATCACGGTAGACTTCAATATCGTCTCCGACGCGGTTTGCCGGGAAAATACCGACTACGCCACGCGGATTGAGGGTGCCGGTTTCACTGAGCCTGTCCAACATGGCGTTGGCATCGGCAAACAGGCGTTTAGCCTCTTCACCCACCACTTCATCTTCGAGAATGCGCGGGTATTTCCCCGCCAGCGACCAGGTCATAAAGAACGGCGTCCAGTCGATGTAATTACGGAGGGTGTCGATACTGGCTTCAACCGCGCTGACCCCAAGGCGATGCGCGACCGGCGGCGTATAGCTTTCCCAGTCGATGGCGTAATCGTTGTCGCGTGCGGTTTGCAGGCTGACCGGCGGTGTGCGTGGCTTCTTACGTGCGTGCTGAATGCGCACCGTGTCGTACTCTTTGCGCGTGCGGGCCACAAACTCCTCTTTGAGGCTTTCTGAGAGCAGTGAAGAGACAACACCCACGGTGCGTGAGGCGTTTTGCACATACACCGTTGGACCACTGTAGTTCTGCTCGATCTTCACTGCCGTATGCGCTTTCGACGTGGTCGCACCGCCAATCAGTAACGGGATGGTGAAGCCCTGGCGCTCCATCTCTTTCGCCACGTTGACCATCTCATCCAGCGAAGGCGTAATCAGCCCGGAAAGCCCAATGATATCGGCATTTTCAGCAATGGCGGTTTTCAGGATTTTGTCACTTGGCACCATCACGCCAAGATCGATAATTTCGTAGTTATTACACTGAAGCACCACGCCGACAATGTTTTTACCGATGTCATGCACATCGCCCTTCACCGTCGCCAGCACGATTTTACCGTTGCTGCGCCCGACTTCTTTGCTGGCTTCAATATAAGGTTCGAGATAAGCCACCGCCTGCTTCATCACGCGCGCCGATTTCACTACCTGCGGCAGGAACATTTTACCCTCGCCGAACAAATCGCCGACCACGTTCATGCCGGACATCAGCGGCCCTTCAATCACTTCAATGGGCCTTGCGGCAGCCTGACGCGCCTCCTCGGTGTCCAGCTCAATAAACTCTGTGATGCCTTTTACCAGCGAGTATTCCAGACGTTTAACCACATCCCAGCTACGCCATTCGGCCTGCTGCTTCTCCTGCTCACCGTCGCTCTTGCTACCGCGATATTTCTCCGCCAGCTCCAGCAAACGCTCAGTGCCATCGTCACGACGGTTCAGCACCACATCTTCCACCGCATCACGCAGTTCTGCGGGCAAGTCGTCATAGATCGCCAGCTGACCGGCGTTGACGATGCCCATATCCATCCCATTGCGAATCGCGTAATAGAGGAACACCGCGTGAATCGCCTCGCGCACTGGATCGTTACCACGGAACGAGAACGACACGTTAGACACGCCGCCGGAGATCATCGCATGCGGCAGCTCGCGCTTGATGTCTTCACAGGCGCCGATAAAGTCCATCGCATAGTTGTTATGCTCTTCAATACCGGTGGCGACTGCGAAGATGTTTGGGTCGAAAATGATGTCTTCTGGCGGGAAACCGACCTCTTCCGTCAGGATCTTGTAGGCTCGGCGACAGATTTCGATTTTACGTGCGCGGGTATCCGCCTGTCCGACTTCATCAAACGCCATCACCACCATGGCGGCACCGTAGCGTCGCACTTTACGCGCGTGTTCGATAAATGGCTCAACACCCTCTTTCATCGAAATTGAGTTAACGATGCCTTTGCCCTGAATGCACTGCAGCCCTTTCTCGATCACCTCCCACTTGGAGGAGTCGATCATGATCGGTACGCGCGCGATATCGGGTTCACCGGCAATCAGGTTGAGGAAGCGCACCATCGCAGCTTCCGCATCCAGCATGCCTTCGTCCATGTTGATATCGATAATTTGCGCGCCGCTTTCCACCTGCTGACGGGCCACATCCAACGCTTCGTTGTACTTCTCTTCTTTAATCAGACGCTTAAATTTGGCCGAACCCGTGACGTTGGTGCGTTCACCGACGTTCACAAACAGCGAATCAGCGTGAATATTCAGGGGTTCCAGACCGGACAGACGGCAGGCAACAGGGATTTCAGGCAGCTGGCGGGGGGCAACGCCCTCAACCGCCGCCGCCATCGCCGCGATATGTTCCGGCGTGGTACCGCAGCAGCCGCCGATGATATTCAGGAAACCGGCTCGCGCCCATTCGCCGATCTGTTCAGCCATGGTTGCCGCATCTAAATCGTATTCACCAAACGCATTCGGCAAACCGGCGTTAGGGTGAGCAGTGACATAGCCTTCCGCAATGCGGGATAGCTCCTGCACGTACTGGCGCAGCTCGTCTGGACCGAGCGCACAGTTCAGGCCAAACGACAGCGGCTCGGCGTGACGCAGTGAGTTGTAGAAACCTTCTGTGGTCTGGCCGGAGAGTGTGCGACCCGAGGCATCGGTAATGGTACCGGAGATCATCACCGGCAGCTTCACGCCCATCGCTTCCATCTCGACCTGCACCGCGTAAATCGCCGCCTTGGCATTCAGGGTATCGAACACCGTCTCAATCATGATCAGGTCTGAGCCACCCTCAATCAGCGCATGCGTTGATTCGCGGTAGGCTTCCACCAGCTGATTGAAGGTGACGTTTCGGAAGGCAGGATCATTCACATCCGGCGAGATGGAGCAGGTGCGATTGGTGGGGCCGAGCACGCCCGCAACATAGCGCGGTCGGTCAGGTGTTTTTACCGTCCATGCATCCGCACTGGCGCGCGCCAGTTTTGCCGCTTCAAAGTTAATCTCCGCTGACAAAGCTTCCATCGCGTAATCAGCCATCGCAATGGTGGTGGAGTTGAAGGTGTTGGTTTCCAGAATATCTGCGCCAGCGGCGAGATAGGCATCGTGGATTTCACGGATCACTTCAGGTTTGGTCAGCACTAACAGGTCGTTATTGCCTTTCAAATCGGAGGGCCAGTCGGCAAAACGGCTGCCACGAAAATCGGCTTCGCTGAGTTTATAACTCTGGATCATGGTGCCCATACCACCGTCCAAAATCATAATGCGTTGTGCCAGTTGCTGATGCAGCATTTCGGTTTTATTGCTCACTCTCGCCCCGTCCACGTCATTGCGTTGGCTAATATGCCAGCCAAACATACTGGCATAACTTTCCGGTGAGCAAAAGTCACGACAGATGAGACATTTTCAGCCTGAAAGCATTACAGATCCGACCAGTAAAGCAGCGTTTGCATTCATACGCCCAAAAACGAAAATGGTTTCCAGCATTGATGCGATTGTGGAGACGTTATGGCAACCCCAGTACCGGCGAAACGTGGAAAAAAACCGCGTGCCGCAACAGCCACCAGCGCCCCGACAGGTGGGCAAGTTCAATCCCTGACGCGCGGTTTGCGTTTACTCGAACTGATCGCCGAATCTCACGGCAGCGTCGCGCTGACCGAGCTGGCTCAACAGGCCGGCTTACCGAACTCCACCACGCATCGCTTGCTGACCACCATGCAGCAGCAGGGATTTGTGCATCAGGTTGGTGATCTGGGCTTCTGGACCATCGGCTCACATGCCTTTGTGGTCGGCAGCAGTTTTCTTCAGAGCCGCAATCTGCTGGCGATTGTGCATCCCATCCTGCGTAAACTGATGGAAGATGCCGGAGAGACCGTGAATCTGGCGGTGCTGGATCTCAGCGACTATCAGGCAGTGATTATCGACCAGGTGCAGTGTACGCAGCTGATGCGTATGTCGGCACCGATTGGCGGTAAGCTACCGATGCACGCGTCTGGCGCAGGCAAAGCATTTCTCGCCCATCTCAGCGATGAGCAGGTGACCGCGCTGTTGCATCAGAAAGGATTGCACCACTACACGCCGAAAACTTTGATGTCTCCGCACAGCCTGAAAGAGAATCTGGCGCTGATCCGTAAGATGGGCTTTTCGCACGATGATGAAGAGCACGCGCTGGGCCTGCGCTGCGTGGCGGCACCCATCTATGATGAGCACGGCGAGCCTTTTGCCGCCATCTCGATTTCCGGCCCGATAGCACGCATGACCGACGACCGTGTGACCGAACTGGGCGCGCTGGTGATCCGTGCCGCCAGGCAGGTGACGCAGACCTATTCTGGCCGCTAAGCGGCCACTGATGCATAGCGCGCGCTGAAACGCTGTCCGGCGCGCCAGGCGATCACTTCTTCGATGTGCCCTTCCCGGATGCGCGTTTGCAGCGCGCGCCACCAGCACGGATCAAACAGCTGCGGGTGCAGCGCGAGCAATAACTTACCGGTGCCCGGCTCGCTGCACAGCGCATAGCGGAAAGTTTCCGGGAACACATCATCCGGCCCCACGCTGTACCACGGCTCGGCTTGCAGCTCATCCTCTTCGTAACGTGCTGGCGGCACATCGCGGAACTGCAGTTCGGTCATAGGCCGAATTTCATCGTAGTCGTAAAACACCACGCGACCGTGACGCGTCATGCCGAAGTTTTTAAATAGCATGTCGCCGGGGAAAATGTTCGCTGCCGCCAGTTGGCGAATCGCATCGCCATATTCGCCAATCGCGTGCTGACGCTGTTCTGGTGTGGCCTGCGCCAGCCACAAATTGAGTGGCTCCATACGGCGCTCCAGCCACAGATGTCGAATGATCAGCACGTCGTCACGCAGTTCCATCTTCTCCGGAATATCGCGTTGAAATTCCTCCATCAGCGCTGCCGGAATACGTGCGCGCGGTATCGCGAAATATTCAAACTCTTGCGTATCGGCCATGCGTCCTACGCGGTCGTGCTCTTTGACCATGCGATAGCAATCCCGCACCTGCGCATCGGTGACCTCTTTCTGCGGCGCGAAGCGATCTTTAATCACCTTAAATACGCGATCAAATCCAGGCAGTGTAAACACCAGCATCACCATGCCGCGGATGCCGGGCGCGATAGTGAACTCTTCATCACTGTGTGCCAGATAATGCAGGTATTCACGGTAACATTCGGTTTTACCGTGTTTCTGGCAGCCGATGGCCATGTAGCGCTCGGCGAGAGTTTTTCCCGGCAGAATCGGTTGCAGCCAGGCAACCAACGCCGCAGGCACGGGTGCATATACCATAAAGTAGGCGCGGGCGAAGCCAAACACGATGCTGGCGTCGTCGCTGTCGGTTAAGCAGGTGTCGATCCACAAGCGTCCCGCCTCATCACGCTGGATGGGCAGCAAGCAAGGCACCATGCCATCACTCAACTGTAATCGCGCCACGATCCAGGCGGTTTTATTGCGGTAGAACAGTTCACCGGCGACATCCAGCGTGGCGGTGGCCAGTTGAGCGGGGCTGAACTGTTCATGCAAGTGGCGGACGATCCAGCCGATATCGCGGGTGATATCCTGCCAGGGCAAGCGCAAAGGAATATCGTTCAGAACCTGCCTTAATACTTCATGCCAGCTGCCTTGTGGACGGTACAGCCGCGACAATGGACGTTGTGCCATCGGCGCGGCGACATAGGGCTGCGACGGGAAGATAAACAGCCGATTGGGATCGAGATGGCTGTGCCCCTGCAAGCGACAATAGACGGAATTAAAGAAGCTTTCGGCAATTTCATGGCGCGGATAACCGGGTAGCAGCGTCTCATAGTGGCTTTTTACCCGCAGCCAGAACGCTTCATCCCAGTTTGACACATCATTGAGGATGCGCAGTTGGTTGGTCACCAATCCAACATGGTGATCGTAAAGATGGATACGCGCTTTCATTGCCTGCTGCACGGCATGCCAGTCGGCCTGCTCGAAGCGCTGCTGGGCGCCTGCGGTGATATCCAGAAAGCGGCCATACTGCGCGTCGAAACCTTGCAGAATGGTGTGGGCAATCAGAGATTCTCTTGGTGTCATCGGCAACGCTCCGGCAAAGGGAGCCCATCCATGGGCCAGGCGTGATGAAAGTCCGCGATGCGGTTTTAGTCGCCATCAATGGCGACCCTACGAATGGGTCGTGCCATTTTCGTAGGGTACGCATGCAGACTGATCAGAACTGCGCGGCTTCCGTCGAACCGGTCAGCGCAGTGACTGAGGACTGGCCGCCCTGAATCACGTTGGTGATGCGATCAAAATAGCCGGTGCCCACTTCCTGCTGATGAGAGGAGAAGGTGTAGCCTTTTTCGCGCGCGGCAAATTCCGGCTGCTGCACTTTCTCAACGTAATGGCGCATCCCTTCACCCTGCGCATACGCGTGTGCCAGATCGAACATGTTGAACCACATGCTATGAATGCCGGCCAGCGTAATGAACTGGAAGCGATAGCCCATGTCGCTTAATGCCTGCTGGAAACGGGCGATGGTGCGATCGTCGAGATTCTTCTTCCAGTTGAATGACGGCGAGCAGTTGTAGGCCAGCAACTTGCCCGGATACTGCGCGTGAATCGCGTCGGCAAAACGTTGCGCCAGTTCGAGATCCGGCGTCGAGGTTTCGCACCACAATACATCTGCGTACGGCGCATACGACAAGCCACGGCTGATCGCCTGCTCAATACCGGCGCGAGTACGGAAGAACCCTTCAGCGGTACGTTGCCCGGTGATAAACGGCGCATCGCGCTCGTCACAGTCGGAGGTAATCAAGTCAGCGGCATCCGCATCGGTGCGTGCCAGCAATATCGTCGGCACGCCCATGACATCAGCTGCCAGCCGCGCAGCCACCAGTTTCTGAATCGCTTCCTGAGTGGGCACTAACACTTTGCCACCCATATGGCCACACTTCTTCACCGAGGCCAGCTGATCTTCAAAGTGCACCGCACCGGCACCTGCCTGAATCATCGATTTCATCAGCTCGAAGGCATTGAGCACGCCACCAAATCCCGCTTCTGCATCCGCCACAATCGGCAGGAAGTAGTCAATAAAGCCTTCATCTTCTGGCGACAGACCATTCGCCCACTGAATCTGGTCGGCGCGCTGGAAGCTCTGATTGATACGCTCGACCACATTCGGCACCGAGTTCGCCGGATAGAGCGACTGATCGGGATACATCTGCCCGGCCATATTCGCATCCGCAGCAACCTGCCAGCCGGAGAGATAGATCGCCTCTATTCCGGCTTTGGCTTGCTGTATTGCCTGCCCGCCGGTTAAGGCGCCGAGGCTGTTGATATACCCTTTGGTGGACTCACCGTTGAGCAGCGACCACAGTTTATTCGCCCCGCGCTCTGCCAGCGTGCAGGCCGGATTCACTGAGCCACGCAGGTTGATAACATCTTCCGCGCTGTAGGGGCGGGTAATGCCCTGCCAGCGCGCGTCGTTCCAGCTCGATTCCAGTTGTTTGATCTGTTGGTGACGATTCATAGCGTTATCTCCAGGTTCATGGCAGCAGGCGGTAGCCCGGCAGAGTAAGGAAAGAAACCAGTTCGTTATCCGTGGTGATTTGCGCCATCAGCGCGGCGGCATCGGCAAAGCGTCCGCTACGGAAGCGCTCCTCGCCCAACGTTTGTTGCAGGGCCAGCATCTCTTCATCGAGTAGCCGCTCAAACAGTTCGGCGGTCACCAGTTGGCCATCGCTGAGGATCTGCTTGTGATGAATCCACTGCCAGATGGAGGTGCGGGCAATTTCTGCCGTGGCGGCATCCTCCATCAACCCATCAATCGGCACGCAGCCGTTACCCCCAATCCACGCCTCAAGGTACTGCAACGCCACGCGAATGTTGGCGCGCATACCCGCTTCAGTGCGCAGACCCCGACATGGCCGCAGCAGACGTTCGGCGGTGATGGGTGCATCCTGATCGCGGCTGACCTGCAGCTGATTAGGCTGATTGCCGAGCTGACGGTCGAATTCAGCCATGGCGATATCGGCCAGCCCCGGATGCGCGACCCAGGTGCCGTCATGGCCGTTACCGGCTTCACGCGCTTTGTCTTCTTGTACTTTCTGCATCACCCACGCATTACGCTCGGCATCTTTGCTCGGAATCAGCGCGGACATGCCGCCCATCGCCAGTGCGCCGCGGCGGTGGCAGGTTTTGATCAGCAACCGTGAATAGGCATCGAGGAAGGGCTGATCCATACTGATTTGCTGGCGGTCCGGCAGAATGCGATCGCCGTGCTGTGCCAGGGTTTTGATGTAGCTGAAGATGTAATCCCAGCGACCACAATTCAGGCCGACCACGTGATCGCGCAGCTCCCACAAGATCTCATCCATCTGGAATACCGCTGGCAGCGTTTCGATCAATACCGTGGCTTTGATGGTGCCGCGCGGCAGATCAAAGCGATCCTCGCTAAAGCGGAAGATCTCACGCCACCACGCCACTTCAGATGCATGCTCGGTTTTTGGCAGATAAAACCAGGGGCCATGCCCCTTCTCAAGCAGCGCATCAACGTTGTGGAACAGGTAAAGCGCAAAATCAAACAGCCCGCCGGGAATGGCCCGATCGCGCCACTCAACGTGTTTTTCATTCAGATGCAGCCCACGTACACGACACATCAGCAGAGCAGGATCGGATTTCAGCTGGTAGATCTTGCCCGCTTCACTGGTGAAGTTCAGCGTGCCGTTGACCGCATCCCGCAGTGTCAGCTGGCCATCCATCAATTTCTGCCAGGTGGGTGCCAGCGAATCCTCGAAATCGGCCATGAAGACGTTGACGTTCGCATTCAGCGCGTTGATCACCATTTTGCGATCCGGCGGGCCGGTGATCTCGACGCGACGATCGCGCAGCAATTGGGGAATCGGGCGAACCTGCCAGTCACGTTCACGAATGGAAGTGGTTTCCGAATCAAAGTCAGGTAAGGCACCCTGATCGTAACGCTGCTGGCGCTGCTGACGTGCTTTTAACAGGCGCTCACGTTCCGGTGCAAAACGCGCGACCAGTGTGTGCAGGAAGTCGATGGCTTGCGGGGTGAGCAGCTGCTTTTCCGCGTAGGTAAAGGGCTGAGTGAAGGTCAGCGTATTGTGGATAACCGAATCTGTCATGCGGGCTGCTCCTGTTATGATCCGTCCCCATTTACGGGGATCCGGGTGTAGGGTGATTTTTAACCGGCAAGATCAGAGCATAATGATTTTTATATTGTTTTCAAAAACTATTTCCATTTTTATTTTTAAATCGCCTTATTGTACTGATAAATATGTAATTTAAACTCTCAAATTAAAGGCAATGGATTCCACAAGTTTGCGCAAGGCAAAAAAAATGCCGCGACAGCACGAGGCTGTCACGGCACATTTAACGAGAAAAGCGAGCTTTGCTTTAGTCGAGTGTGGGGTTCATATGACGCAGATCGAACGGTGTAATCTGGTAAACGTAATAGTTTAGCCAGTTTGAGAACAACAGATTACCGTGGCTGCGCCAGGTGGCACGCGGTGGCAGTTCAGGATTGTCTTGTGGGAAGTAGTTAAATGGTACTTCCGGATGCAGCCCGGCATCATAATCACGATGGTATTCACCGGATAACGTCAGCGCATCGTATTCAGGATGGCCAGTTACAAACGCCAGGCGCTTGTCTTTGCTCGCCATCAGGTAAGCCCCGGTGGCGTCAGATTCGGCAAACAACTCGAGATCGGTATAGTCGCGAATTAACTGGCTCGGGAAATCAGCATAACGCGAATGCGGCGCGAGGAAATTGTCGTCAAATCCACGGGTTAACAAAGCATGCGGATGCAGGATTTGATGTTCATACACGCCTGAAAGTTTGTTCTGACGCGTTTGCTTTGGAATGCCGTACAGAATGTTCAGCGCGGCTTGTACCGCCCAACAGACAAACAGCGTGGATGTGACGTGTTCTTTCGCCCAGTGCAGCACACGCTGAATCTGCGGCCAGTATGCCACGTCATTGAAATCCACCAATCCCAGCGGGGCACCCGTAACGATCAGACCATCGAAATTATCGTGCTCAATATCTTCGAAGTTGCAGTAGAAGTTATTGAGATGCTCGCTCGGCGTATTGCGTGACTCACGGCTGTCGATGCGCAGTAGCTGTATGTCGATCTGCAGTGGCGAGTTGGAGAGTAAGCGTAAGAACTGATTTTCCGTTTCGATCTTTTTTGGCATCAGGTTGAGGATCAGTACTTTTAGCGGGCGAATCTCCTGAACACTGGCGCGCGATGAGGCCATGACAAACACGTTCTCATTACGCAAAAAATTCACTGCCGGTAATTCGTCGGGGATTCTGATTGGCATAGCTAACTGACCTCTTACTGATAACCGTATAAACGTTTAGACATCCAGATGCCCGAGGTTAGCCTGGCTTCTGCTGAATGTCGAGTCTTCATGCGGATTATGAAAATGTTTCAGTTTAAAGCGGGATTTGGAGGTCTGATCCGTCTATTTATGCTACATCTTTGCGCGACCAACGCGGTGTTTTATGCGTTTTTTGCATATAGATGAGGCGTAATGACAGTGTTTGAGAGGAAAAATGGGGGACTTTACGGAGCACTTCAAGCTTTTTTCGCAGCGCATTTAGCGGTATTTTGGCGATCTTCGTGGCTGTTAGCATTGATTTCGCCAATTTGCAGACGTAAAAAAACCCTGAACTTTCGTTCAGGGTTTCTTCACTTATTTGATGCCTGGCAGTTCCCTACTCTCGCATGGGGAGGCCCCACACTACCATCGGCGCTACGGCGTTTCACTTCTGAGTTCGGCATGGGGTCAGGTGGGACCACCGCGCTAAAGCCGCCAGGCA